>JBFZEW010000435.1:0-3989 GCA_041306665.1 Spirochaetota bacterium
AAGAGAATTACCGAAAGAGGAATCCATAAAAAAATAATTCGTATAATACGGAAAAAAAGATTTTTATGCTTTTTTTGTTTTTTTACTGCATTTGCCGGCAGTTTTGTTTTTTCAGGGATAACTGTTTCATTAACATTTTGAATTTTTGCAGTTTCTTCAATAGCTTTTGTATTGATAGAATTTTTCCCAATAGCTTTTTTGTCAACTCCAAGTCCTTTTTTACTCTTTGTTGTTTCTTTTATTTCATTCTTTTTTTCCATGTCAATTCCCGGAATCATTTTTTGTAAAATATTTTATGTCATAATAAAAAATTCGAACCATTTCATTTTTATGATTTATCGCTTCTGAATTTATTTTCCATCCTCTTAAAGAATAATAATTCTCTAGATATTTCTCATTTTTTTTATCTATAAAAAGATGTACCCTATTGATATCATTATTTCTGCAAAATTTCAATAAATAATTAATCAAGTTTTCTGCTACTCCCTGTTTTCTGCATTCAGGCATCACATACAGCGCCGAAAGCCAAGGACTTAGATCAGGCCGCGACTGAAGATCGCTCTTTTTTAAAGATATCATTCCTATCGGGAAATTATTTTTTAAAACTGCGACAAAAGTCACCGGTAAAACATCAGAATTATCACGCTTCGAATAATCACATATTACGGTTTTTAAATCAATTTTACTGTCCAAATACCAGTTTTGATACGCCCAATGAGCTAATATAGAGGAAACAAAGGGTATTTCTTTTAAAAATTTAATTTCATATTCCACTGAATCACCGGATGTAAGTTTTCTCTAACTTAACAGTATTACATAATATTTCAATATATTTATTGACATTAAGTTGAAAATTTTCCATAAAACTACATACTAGGATAATGAATATGAGCATTAAGATAAATTTTGAAAAAGGGAATGGGCTTGTTCCTGCTATTATTCAGGATTATGAAACAAACGAAGTCCTGATGATGGCCTATATGAATGAGGAGGCCTGGAATAAAACAAACGAAACCGGCAAAGCGCATTTTTTCAGTCGTGAAAGAAAAAAATTATGGATGAAAGGCGAATCATCAGGAAACATACAAAATGTAAAATCCATATTCGTTGACTGCGACAATGATACAATTCTGCTGAAAGTCGAACAAATTGGCGGTGCCGCATGCCATACCGGACACAAAAGCTGCTTCTTTACTGAAATTAAAAACGGAATCCCTGTAATAACAGGAAAACCGATTTTTGATCCGGAAGAAGTTTACAAAATTTAAAGTCTGAAACAATTTTATATTTATGCGCGTATAAATTATAGATGAGGAAAATAGAATGTACCAGCAAAGACAGATAAGAATAGGTGGACCTCTTACACCGGTAGTTAAAAGTCTTTTAATAATAAATTTAGCCGTATATGTAATTAAACTGATTCTTGATAATTTTATCGACACATCAATGCTTTTCGGTCTTAGCTATAGCGGCTTTTTTAAAGAAGGTTTTATCTGGCAGATAGCAACATACATGTTTCCCCATGCCAACTTCCTTCATGTATTTCTTAACTGCATTGCAATATGGATGTTTGCCGGAGAACTCGAAGATCTCTGGGGTTCAAAATTCTTTTTGAGCTATTATATCTTTTCTGGCATTGGCGCGGGTTTCTTTATTTTGCTGCTGAGTTATTTTACAAATTCCGCAATACCGACTATCGGAGCATCAGGAGCGATATATGCATTGCTTTTAGCTTATGGCATCAACTGGCCGAATAGAGAAGTTCTAATTTACTTTATACTGCCGGTTAAAATGAAATATCTTGTGCTTATTTTCGGTCTGTTAGAGTTTTTCGGAACTGTCGGGTCTCTCAATGGAATCAACGGCAACATCAGTCACATTGGACATTTAGGCGGTTTAATTTCGGGTTTTTTAATTTTATGGTTTGCAGCCAAGTCGCGCAAAGAAGGAAAATCATTCAAAACGCGAAATAGACGCAATGAGCGTTCATTCATTGAAAAGTTTATTCAGAAACAAAAAAATAAAAGCACACGGGAACGCATCGAAACAAGAATAAAGGCTCAAAAAACAATTGACCTTCTTCTGGCAAAGATCGCATCAACAGGTCTTGAATCACTTACTGCAGAAGAAAAACGTGATCTTGAATGGGCCCGAAAGAATTACTATCCAACTAATGAAGATATTATACACTAAGAAAAGTGTTCACCTGAAATAACACGGGACTCCTCTATGCAGAAGGTATCATTAAAAATTAAGCAAATTTACGGGAACATCCGAATTGAACTGATAACTTTACAGCTATGCTACATGCATCCTTCTACACCGCGAAAAGCAAAATTTTTTTTAGCGATAACGCTCGCCTATGCGGCAAGTCCAATTGATCTGATACCAGATTTTATTCCAGTATTAGGTCATCTCGATGATGCGATAATAATTCCGCTTCTTGCAATATTGTCATATAGATTTATTCCAAAAAACATAATTTCAGAATGCAGACAAAGAGCATCCAAAACTGAATTTTCTTTAAATAAAAGCTGGATTTCAATTTTGTTGGTACTTCTGCTTCATTTAATTATTGTTGGTTTGACAATCAAACTTTTCTTTTCTTTTTTAAAATGACTTAAAAAATAAAATTTTGCTTTATGTCCTGTTTTTAAAAAGATAGCTCTATATATATTATGAATGACTCTCTTTTATTAACATCTCCAAACAACGATATACAACTCAACCACAATACTAATCTTTCTTTATTTTGAATTTAGATTTCCTGAAAATTTTACCGTTTTATATGTAAATATTCATTTAAAATTATAATCTTTTAATTATCAAAAAACTTATCAGATTAGTAAAACCGCACAAAAACATACCCCATAAAATATCCATAATAGTTATGAAAAGCGGCCAATTTTTCAACGTTGCTAAATTTGTCAGATCATAAGTAGCATATGTAATTAGTCCGAAAAATGCACCTATCAACAAAGCTTTAAAAGCTGAACCGGTTTCCAAAGACGGATATGTCGCGAAATACAACATTCCGACAATGAAAATAACATAGAAAATAACAGCCGCCGTCCAGTTGACATTTTCAGTCATTATAAAACCCAATTGGGCTTTATAAAATTTTCTTGCAATAAACCCGATCCAGATTAAATCGATTGTCATAAAAACTGAAAAAGTAATAATAAAGTTTCTTAAATAATGAATCATAAACGTCCTCCTTTTGTAAACCATGGTATAAACATGTTTGTTTTTTTAGAATATTCAGTGAAATCTTCTCTACCCGCGTATTTTTTTTCCAGCATCGGAACACCTGACACTTTCACTAAAAGAAAAGTTATAAGAACCGGACTAAAAATTAAAATTAATCCTATCGGCTGTTCTAAAGCAAATAAGAAAATTGCCCACCACATTACAGCTTCACCGAAATAATTCGGATGCCTTGAATATTTCCATAATCCGGATTGAATAATTTTACCCTTATTTTCAGGTTTACTTTTAAAAATTTTCAGCTGATAATCTCCCGTGACTTCAAAGAAATATCCGACTATCCACACTATTATTGCAATGTAATGGTTTATTCCTAATTTCCCTGATGTTCGGCTTGCTGTAAACACAATGGGTATACCAATGATAAACATTAAAAGCATTTGCAGCATATACATTTTCAAAAACATGTTTAATGACGAATGAGTATTCCATTTTTTTCTCATGTCCTGATAACGATAATCTTCAGGTTTGCCTATATTTCTCATACCAATGTGAAAAGACAAACGCAATCCCCAAAGCAGAATCATTAAAGTTAATATCATGGAAACCGGCGTGATGGGAAATTTCAAAACTGAATAAATTGAAATAACACAGAAGCCCAATCCCCAGGAAACATCGATAATTCCATAATTATTGATCATTTTCGCGATGAAAAAAGTTAAGACGAAATAAGCAAACAGGACAGCAATTATTTCCAAATATATACTCATTTTTAGACCTCT
>JBFZEW010000436.1:0-4656 GCA_041306665.1 Spirochaetota bacterium
GTGAAAGAATTCCGAGATATTCTTTATGCTGTTTTTCACCGGCAGCAACAAGAATAATTATTTTAACAGGCAGTCCGTCCATTGAATCAAATTCAAGGCCTTTAGGGCAAATTCCGACAGCGAATTTCATTTTCTTTACTGATTCAATCTTAGCGTGAGGAATAGCTATTTCAAGGCCAATACCCGTGCTTAAAATTTCTTCCCGTTCTTTCAAAGCCTTTACAAGCCTTTTAATATCGCTACAAACATCAGTGCCGTCGAAAGTCATTGCCAATTCTTCGATAGCGTCAAACTTATCAACAGATTCAATTTTTTTAATAAATTTTATATCTGTGAATTCAATAATTGTACTCATTTTCTGTCTCCATGTTTCGATAATAAAAAGTGGTCTTTAATTGTCAATTGAAAAATCTGAGTTTAAAAGCTGAAAGGAAGTCTTTTTGATTCCGATTCCGTAACGAGTATCTGTCCGTTTTCTTTATATGTTTTAAGACGAAAATGCGTAACCGCGGATTGTACGCCTTTTATCGTCGCGAGTTTTTCAGAAACAAAAAAAGCAACCTGCTGAAGACTCTCTCCTTCGACATAGACAAGCAGGTCATAACCGCCGGAAAGAAGAATTGCCGATTTTACCTCTTCAAATCTGTAAATATGCTCGGCAATTGCGTCAAATCCCACTCCGTGCTCGGGAGTAACTTTTACTTCAATTAAAGCCCGTACTCTTTCCTCAAGGCGAATTTTTTCCCAGTTAATCTGAGTAGAGTAGCGTACGATAATATTATCTCTTTCAAAATTTTCAATATACGATGCAACATCTTCTTTTGAAATGTTTAAAATTTTTGACAAATCATCATTAGTCAATTTTGAATTTTTCTCTAAAACTTCAAGAAGTTCTTCGCCCTTCGAATCAATTTCGTATCGTTTTATGTTCACTTATTTTCCTTCCATGATTTTAAAACTTACGCATTGCTTCACGGTAATATGGAACACTGTAAGGAATGTTGTCATCAAGAATCGGAACAATCGGCTCTTTCCTGTCCTTGAATGAACGGTTAATATTAACGCGCGCAAATTCACTTTCTCTGTCAAGTCTTGATGCGTACTCAATCGATTTCCAGTAACTGACTGAACTTCTGGTTTCATCGTTTTCCATTTGGTAAACAACACCAAGATTATTATAAACGGAGGAAAGCGTCTGAAATACTTTAATGTGCGAAGGATTTTCCGGTTTCACGCTTTTTATTTTATCTGCTTCATATTCATAAATATCAATCAATTTCAAGTACTGTGATTTGGCAGAGTCCGCATTATTCAACTTATAAAACACGTTCCCCAAAGCATACATTAATTCAGGCGAAGCCGTGAAATCTTCGTAAAGATTGAGCCAGTTGTTAAGTGATTTCTCGTATTCTTTATTAAGATAATTAATTCTTCCAAGATTATAGAATATTTCCGAGGAGGTATATCCCATTTCAATAGATTTCTCATAACGCTTCTGGGCGATAAGAAAATTGGACATTTTTTCAACGTCCTGTTTGATTTCTTCTTCAGTGATGGACTCCTGATCTCCCATTTCAAAGCGGATCTGGTCGAAAAAGTAATAAAAAATATTTCCCATTACAGCCTGAACTTTTCCGTGAGGCTCAGTCTCAACATAGAAATCTTCAAGTTCAAACGAAGCAGGATTATCAATTGCTTTTTCTGCAAGTCTCAGCTGCTTCATTGCTTTTACCGGTTCTTTTCCGCGGTAATAATAATCGCCCAGCAATAATCGCGCGCCGAAATAATCTTCTCCATTGTCTTCAGCCTTGTTGATCGCCCGCTCAAGATGTTTCTCGACTAGTTTGTAATTTTTCATTTTATCCGCGAGTTTCGCATAATATAAATACAGCGGCGGATAGTTCGAATCTTTTGCCTGAAGCGCGCTTAGCACGTAGTTAACCGCCGGGAACGGTTCATCATCACTGTCAATGAGCCGCGCGGACTGAATACCGTAATCAACGCGTATGTTCTGCAGATCAGATTTTGTTTTGCTTAAAAAATAATTCGCAAGTTTGCCCAGCAAAGGAGCCGGACATTTTGAAAGAATATTTTTATCGCGCAGTTTAACAAAGACCATTACGGTTTCCGGGAAATCATCTTTCTCAATGAAAAGATTAATTAGACCCGAATAACCAACAACCGAGTTATCATCATTTTTAATAATTTCTTCATAGTAATTTTTAGCTTTAAGAAATTGACCCTGATAATAATAGGCATTCCCAATTCCGTAAAGAGCTTCTTCATTTTTCGGTTCTTTATTCAAAGCTTTTCTGTAAAAATCTATCGCTACATCCAGTTTTGTCTCCAGTTTTTCAAGAGCCGGATATTTATCTTCAGTATAGTAAAATTCGTTTAAACTTGAACGGATAGACCTGTAAAATCTTTCAGGCATGCGCGAATAAAAATAACCTAATGCGATTAAATTATCGATATCGCCGTTTTTAGAAAACTTTCTCTTGACGGCAATGTCATAACCTCTGTTAAGTTTATCAAGAGCGCTCTCATATTCTTTTTTGTAAAAGTAAGCTCTTCCGTATTCATTATATCCATACATGAAATCAGGAACTTTTTCAAGAGCGCTGTTGAAAAGTTCTTCAGCTTTTTTATAATCTGGAATTTTCGGATCATTTTTAAGCCTGATAAGTTCAACACCCTCTTTAATTAAACTTTTCGCCCAGATCGGTTTGACAACATATTGATACGTGAGTAACCCGAGAGTCATTGTGATTAAAGCGATCAACGCTATGTTTCTTGTGTGTTTAAAAAGAATTTTCTGCCGCTCGCGTCCTTCGGAAGTATATTCCGGACGTCCGTACAACTTCCTTCTTCCGGCGGCTTCAGGAGACATGGCAGCTGTGTCAATTTTACGGTTAAGTTTTTTCTCAAGAAAACGTTGTATGTTAATTTCAGGTCTGCCGTCAAGAATCATGTCGACAAGTCTTCTCATGTCGGCAGCGTCAATTCGGTCATTCAGAATTACATCTTTAATGCAGTCGGTAAGTCCCGGAGGAAACAGCAAAAGCGCTTTTTTAACTTTTTTAAGTTCTTCAGCCGTAAGTTCAAGAGTGTCTTTTGAACTGCGAATTGGAGCGGCTTCAAATTCAGCTTCGCCTTCATCGGTAAATTCTGAAGCGTGTTCGACTACATCATCAATCTGATCCATGTCAGGAATGTCCGGAAGATCATGAAATAAATCATCATGAACTTCCTTCGTCTGCATTGCATCATCTGAAATAGGCGAAGAAACAGATGAATCAATCGTTAAATCAGGACTGGCAGAATCCCCGAAATCATCATCACCGAAACCTGAAATATCAATATCCGGAATATCTGAATCACCGGCTTCGTCCAATCCTCCGATAGATTCAACTGACAGCTCCGATAAATCCGGAATATCATCAGTTGACTGAGCTTCAAGGCTTATTCCGTCGCTAATTCCCGATAAATCAACATCAGCTGAAAGATCATCCTGAAAGTCTGTGATGCTGTTGTCTATTACCGCATTTTCTGAAATTTCCTGATCATCAACCGACACCGGCTCATTTTTTGTCAACGCATTAAGCTGTCCCATTGTTGTCGGTTTGCTTTTTGAAGCAGCGTCGACAGGTGTAATGTCAGCCGAAGGTTCGGAAATTCCGTCAAGCATATTGTCATCATCAAAACCGGAAAGATCCGGCATGTCATCATCATCGCCGAAACCGGCAACATCAGAAAACTCACTATCGTCAGATGCAATTGAAGGAGCAGATACGGGTTCATCAAAAGTCAAATCAGAAGAGACATCAGGAATGTCGCCAAGGTCAAATGAGTCATCGGAAGGAAGAGACTCCGGAATTTCTTCAACAAATGAAGTTATATCCTGCAAGTCTTCTTCAGAATCAGGATTAAGCGATAAATTATCGGAAAAGGAATCATCTTCCAAATCCGGAACACTATCATCGAATTCATCATCAGATGAAGGAAATGAGGAAAAATCATCAATGTCAGAATCTAATTCTCCGGACGCATCAGAAAGATCGTCAGACTGCGCAACAGGACGTTTCTCAAAATCCCGGTCAGAAAGCGAATATATTTCTCCTGTTTTTTCAACAGTTGGAGAACCCGGTAAAATTGATACAATACGCTCAATCTCTTCAAGTTCATCGGGAGTATATTGAATCTGATTTTCCTGATCCATTTCCGGGTCAATAGCTTTTTTTAACATTAATCTACCGATTTTGTATATTTTATCTGATTATACATGGGACATAATCAGATAATATTATTTATGATAAAAAAATCAATATCTTTTTCAATTTAATTTTATTTTATTTATTCCGCAAAACATAAAAAAATCATCAATCTTTTCTTTATATTTATCGACATATTATATAAGTAATTGATTAAAAATTTAATCGCAGAACGAACAGGATTTATATGAAAAAAAATGTAAAAGTGATTTTACCCGCTTCTTTTTTGTTATTTATTCAAATCATGTTAAGCGCCTATGATACCTCGGCAATCGACGAGTATTCTCTGAATTTTTTAAAAACCGCCTCTGGTCCGCAAATAATCAAACTTATCAGAAATAGAAACAGCAAACAAAATGTGACCGTTAGATCGGAAGAGCGTCGT
>JBFZEW010000437.1:0-4839 GCA_041306665.1 Spirochaetota bacterium
ATCAGAAAAAGTTTTATCTGGATTGTCTAAAATCTCAATTTGATTTTCTGCGATGTATTGATATAAATTTGCCAGGTTATTAACTGACACAAAAAACCCTTCCATATTTCTATTTTTATCATTTGTTGAAATATCCATTGCGCTCTTGAAATATTTCTCACTATTTTTAATATCAGACATTTTAAAATAAATATATCCCATATTATTTAATGTTCTAACCCGCAAATCTCTTGAAAAAATAGTATTACGTTTTTTACTTAAACTTTCCTTAACTTTTAAAATCTCCAGGACTTTCGTATTTTCATTAATAGCGGCGTAAATATTTTCATAGATTGAATACATCAATAACTTCTTTTCATAAATTGATAATGGCGAAAATAATCTTGCATTTCCAAAAGCGGCGGAATCAGGACCGAGATCAAAGACACTTACAGGGCCTAATCCTAAAAATTTCATTTTTAAATAAAATTTGGGATCGTTATCTTTTTTGTTCGCGATTCTTTGAGAGACCGAATCCAAATATACAAAGGCTTGCTGATATAGTCCTAACTCTTTATAGCAATAAGCAATATTTAATTCATACATTGCGTAATCAATTTTGATTTTATAAGTATCTGCCAAAGAAATAATTTCTTTATATATTTCTATAGCTCGTGAATAATTTCCATTCAAACTTTCGAACATGGAATAAAAACGCAGGAGGTTGATCATTTTATCAGCATTAACTTCTATTTGTCTCCCTTTTGACAAGAAAGAATAAATCTGATATGCTTTAGTAATTTCATCTCTGGCTTTTTTTACATCTCCTACCTGCCAATATGAATATGCAAAATGAAAATAAAAAATTGCTTCTTCTTTCTGAGAAGAAAATTTAGTTTTTAGTCTTCCAGCCTGCTTATAACTATCTGCTGCTTTAATGAAATTATTTATCAGAAAATACGAATTCCCGAGATTAAGATATAAATTTCCTTCTTCTTCAGGTTTTAATTTTTCATCATTTTTTTCAATAGCCTTCAAATATGAATTAATATTTCCTTCTAAAAGCAATGGAGAAAATTTCTTCTCTATCTTTGAGTATAAAGCTCCGCCTGACTCTTTATCTTCTCTTTTTCTGATTTCTACATATTGATTTGTCCAATTTTTCAATATATATGCGTCTATAAATTGGTCATCCATAAACAATGCCCAGTCGCAATGTTCAATACAAAAGGAAATATTTTTTACTATATCAGCCGAAGAATAATTTCCTAATAGAGACATATTATTGTTTTTATAATAGTAATCCAAAAGTAATGCTTTATTCAGATAAATATAAGCAAGTCCATAGATATGAGCCTTATCATAATTCTTTCTTGCATCATTCAGTCCGCGCAAATATTCATTTTCCAAATCCACCAACCGTTCCATGCTTGCCGGGTATCTTTTTAAATAAGTATCTATTAACAGAACTTGTGACCTTGCACTATATGTATTATATAGTTCACTGAATTCATTGCTGCTCCTGAATTTGGTAATTATTAATGCATAATATTTATAAAGTTCGTTTGCATCAGCAATTTGATTATTATTTTCTAGCGAATATCCCGTTTCTTCATAATAATCAATCAACTTACCTACATAAGAGCTGTACTTTTTATCAGACCATTGACTATTATAGGCCAGAACTGAAATTGATAAAAATTTATTCGCAGCTGGTATATTTTTTTCTATTAATTCTATTTCATAAAGATTCAAATTTGTCTTATAGTAAATATACGATTTTTCGTCTAATCCTTTTACCAATAACATAAATAAACTTTTTGCTGATTTATAATCTCCTTTTAACATGTCCTGAAATGCTTCATTATATTTAACAATATTCTGAATGATGCTTTTTTCTGTTATTTCTTTCTCTTTTAAACTTTTAAAATTAATAGGCTTTTTCTTTTCAATTTCATTAATAGCAAAAAATTCTAATTTATTTTGAAATTCCGAGCTATCAATTAATCCATAAAAATTTTCATTGATTTGCTCAGCGTTTAAAATATAATCATATCGAACCTGATTTATATTTTTATACTCAGGAAACTTTTCAATAATGATTGAATATATTTCCACAGCTTTTTTATTTTCTCCAAAGTTTACATAGTGTTCAGCTAAATTTTCATAAATGAATGGTAGTAAATTTGTATTTTCTTTATCGGATGCAGTAATACCAGTAATATAATCTTTTAAGCATTCTTCACCGGCAGAAATACCTGAAATTAACGATTCAAGATATTTCAAAATAATATTTGAATAGCTGTTGCTTTTTAAATTTTCTTTATTGTTCAATAATTCTATAGCATTTTCAATTTCATTATTTTTTCCTGTTTTTTTCATATAAATGGAATACTTTCTTAAAGCATTCAAAACAGCAACTTGGTCATTTACATCCGTTGTGTTGCCATGAAAATAATAGACTCTTAAAAAAGAAGCCGTAAACTGCTCACTTGTTACTTTTTCCTCTGCATATCTTTCAGCTAATTTCAGCTGATCTGCTGCATTTGTGCGTTTAGGTATTACACCATATTCCGGAATGAGGTTTATATTTATATCCTGTTCAACCTGTTCTGAATATATTATTACGCCGGAAAAATTTTCTACATTGCTGTTTTCATAATCAATTTTTATCGCAGGAAAATATTTTGCGGAAAAACCTGAATGTGTGCCAAAGACCAATTTGTATTTATATTTATTCTGAATATCAGCTAAATATATGTCTGATCTATCTTTTAAATCTAGCGCTTTATTTTCATTTGAATCTTCTGATATCAAAGTATAAATAATTTTATTCGGATCTGAAGCAAAAGAAGGATTCAACTCAATTGTTTTACTGTCAGTGATTTGTGTTTCAACGCTGTTATTTAAATCATAAACATATATATCACCATTCGAATTCTTTTTACGATATGATATAAAAACAATTTTTTTTCCATCAGGAGAAAATCTTGGATACATACCGCCTTCAGTCGTAATTTGTCTAAGATTCTTTCCATCTCTTTCGCATATCCAAATATTTTCAGTATAACCATCGCCTCGTGTTGAAGAAAAAACAATTTCTCTTGTATCAGGGGACCACGAAGGATTCGCATCTTTAACTGATGCAAGGTCACCATTTAATTTTTTCACTTTTGTAATGTTTGAAATGTCATTTTCGATGTTCATAACTTTGCTTATTGGCGACTTTTTCCATTTTATCAATTCTTTCGGTCTTATACGAACATAAAATATATCACCTTCCGGATCTTCCCGATTAGATACAAAGGCAATATATTTCCCGTTTGGCGATATAGCAGGAGAATAATCATTTGCGGAATGAGATGTAATGCGTACAGTTTCAATACTGTTTAATTCACGAAGATATATATCAAAATTTCCTCTTTCTCTGTCTGAAGAAAAACTAATATATGCTCCATTAAAAGTAATTGTTCCATCAAGCTCGGTGGCCTTCTCAACAGTTAAAGGAATTACTTTTCCAATACCCTTTTCATTATACGCTTCTTTTAAAGATGCAGAATATTGCAAGCCTTCATATTCGTTTTCACAAGCCGTAAGTACAAAACAAAGCAGTATAAAAGATAACTTTATTTTTTTAATTCCCATATATCATTCCTATTTTGTATGTAATCATTCTTTAATGCTGCTGCTTGTTGCTCTATTGCAAAATCTTGACCAAAAATGCTGATTTGTTCTTCCGTAGGATTTTCAATTCCGCTAAGAGTAAGACTTCTTTTAAAAATGATGTATCGTGCTTTATTTTCTTCATCAATTATAGCGATTAATATACTTTTTTCTGATTTATCTTTTTCATATTTAGTGTTAACAAAAGTAATATATTCTATGTATCCTTTTTTGCTTTCGCCTATCACACCTTCGTTTTTATAAACTCTTAACTTCTCTTCATGATATTCTTTTATTTTCAATGCTTCAAAGAGAACAGGATCCCCGACAGATTGCTGACGATTATTTTTCTCTCGAGATACATTTGTTTTCACAGAAGAAATTAGCCAAGCATCTTCCTCCAGTTCCTTGTATTCACCGATTATTTGTCTTTCCAGAGCTGTCTTTTCTCCGGTTAACTCTATTTTCGGAGGTACAATGTCAATGCAAGACAATCCTCCGCCTGATACACATCCAGATAATAGTAAAACTGCAATTAAATATATAAGATATCTATTCATTTACACCCTCCAATGATATTGAATTATTCTGATTTTTTTCACCTAAAATACTGTTTAAATACTGTTGAACCGGTATTCGTTGAAATTCTATTTTTTCTTCTTTAATGCTTACGAAAATTCCGAGTGTTCTTTTTGTAAAATTTACGGTTGTATATACATTGCCGTTATCAATAGAATAAAACATATTTTTAACACTTAATGAATTATCCATCGCGAATCTTGTATAACTATCCACAGTAGAGTCTTTACCTTTAGCAGTTAATCCTTTCATTAAATTGCTTGCCAACCGGCGTCCAATTTCATAAATATTTACATTTCCTTTGATTTCCGGATTTGCCGAAAAATCAAGACCCTTTCCGGAAAGGTCCATACTTAAAGACAATTGCGCGCTTTCACGGGTAGCTGCTGATTTTTGGATTTTATAAACATCAAGATTGGTTAAAGCCATTTTCAGCTTATACTCCATATTCTTAATATTCAGATCCGCAAGATAAAACAACGTATCATTCAACAGAAGGTTACCGCCGAGAACAGCCGCTTTCAGCTTAGGAATTTCAAAAGTACTGTTTCTGAAAAACATTGTTCCTTTTAAATCCGAGACTAAAGTCATTCTTTCATTTTTCGATGGATGTTTCAT
>JBFZEW010000438.1:0-6216 GCA_041306665.1 Spirochaetota bacterium
CCCGTTGTTAAATCTAACGTCAATATACTAAACAATTGTGTAGCAGTCAAATTAATAATTTATTTTACCTCAAAAAGTTATTGAACAATAGCATTTTAAATAAAATATTTGCAAATGGAGATCAAATGAATTTAAAATATAAATGCCTCATCCTTGATCATGATGATACAGTTGTCAATAGTACAAGGAATATCCATTATCCTGTATTCAGAGATGTACTTGCAGAACTGAGACCGGACATGCATGTTTCAGCAGAGGACTTTCTGAATTTCAGTTTTGAACCGGGATTCGAAGAATACTGCATCAACACCTATAAATTCACCAAAAAAGAACTCGATTACCAGTACTTAAACTGGAAGACCAAAACCCGTGAACAGATTCCGGAATTCTTTCCCGGAATTATTGAATTCCTTGTGAATTATAAAAACAGCGGCGGCATTATCACTGTTGCCTCGCACAATGATCCCGACTTAATAAAAAGAAATTATCTTGAAAAATCCGGAATTGAACCGGAAATGATTTTCGGATGGCATGAAGATAAAGATAAGCGCAAGCCTGCAGTTTTCCCCGTAATGTCGATTCTTCAGAAATTCAGTCTTGAAAAAAAAGAGGTGCTTGTCGTTGATGATCTCAAACCAGGATTACTCATGGCACAGAATTCCGGGGTTGATTTTGCTTTTCCTGCGTGGGCAAATCATCCCGACGCAATCGTATCATTCATGCGTATAAATGCTAAATACTTTTTAAACACAGTCAGTGATCTTGAAAAAATTGTTTTCAAATAAAAAACCGACAGTAATTAGTGATCTATGACCAATAATCAGTAATGAGTGAACAGTGATCAGTGTGAAAGCTATTATGTTGGATTTCCAGGGAATAGACCCCGGACTGCTCGAACACAAAGTTTTTCAATTAGCATCGCAGATACATACGAAGTACTATTCAGTATTCATTTCTACATACCGTTGCTGTTCACAATTAACAATTAACTGACCACAGACACAGACACTGACACTGACACTGATCACTGCTCAACAGCGGCAATCAGCTTTTTCACCTGTCTGGCCGAATGATTAAGCAATTCAATTTCATCCTCAGCTA
Source organism: Spirochaetota bacterium (assembly GCA_041306665.1). GTDB lineage: Bacteria > Spirochaetota > UBA4802 > UBA4802 > JAFGJZ01 > JAFGJZ01. Next base: position 1,102 of record JBFZEW010000438.1, read on the forward strand.
GATTATAATTGATTATGTTTCCGATTCCATTCTTATTAACTATTACAGGAAGACTCAGAACGACATCATCCACTCCGTAAATGCCGTCGAGCAGAAAACCGACTGGAAGCATTGAATGTTCATTTAATTCAATAGCGCGGACAATTCTGTATACGCTAGCCGCAATTCCATGATTGGTATTTCCCTTTCTGCCGAAAATTTCATAGCCGACCTTAAGAACAGATTCGAGCATTCCATTTTTATCAACCGGCGATATGTTATTCGTACTGCAGTAAATGTCAGGATTTATACCGCATATATTACATATGCTCCACGGAATGAAACTTGTCGAGCCGTGCTCACCGAGAACATAACCGAAAATATTTTTAGGATCCATTTTTACATGCTCGGCTAAAATTGTCATGAACCTTGCCGAGTCCAGCAACGTTCCAGAGCTGATAACTTTCTTCGGATCGTAACCCGTATTTTTTAAAACAAAATAGGTGCATACATCAACAGGATTCGTAACAACGATTACAATTCCATCCGGAGAATATTTATATATATTTGCCGCTATTGACGATACGATTTTCGAATTAATCTGAGCAAGATCTTCACGCGTCTGACCCGGCTTGACCTGCGCGCCGGCTGTGATAATTATGATATCACTTGATTCAGTATCACAATAGTCTCCCGCGGTAAGTTTTATATTTTTAGTGTGAGTGAAAGCAAGCATGTGATGAAAATCCATCACCTCTCCTTCAGCGCGATTTTTGTCAAGATCAACCAAAACAATTTCGCGGGCAGTACCCATCATGAAAAGATAACTGCATATTTCAGTTCCGACCATTCCCGCGCCGATTATTGATATTTTCATTTTCATCCTCACGTTTCATAAATATTAGCTGAGTATTAAAGTTAAATTTTAAACTTCAAGCATAAAACCGTGCAAATTTGATAATTCCATTACGTTGTAATCACGAATAATTTTATTTGCAAATTATTCGTGATTTATAACTTTATCAGCGACTGCATCATTTCTTATTGACACGAACTGTTATTTCCATATTATAAAATTTATTTACAGAAAAAAGGATTCAGCATGAAACTCAGCATTCTCACTACAGGCGGCACAATCGAAAAAACCTATAACGAACATGACGGATCCCTGAAAAATAATTTTTCAGTTCTTGATTCCCTTCTACGGCAACTGAGATTACCGGACATTGAAATTACGCACATTCCGGTAATGAACAAAGACAGCCTTGACATGACCGATTCCGACCGTGAAATCATTTTAAACAGAACGCGGGAGAACATGACAAAATCCAATGCTATACTCATTCTGCATGGAACCGACACAATGGAAATAACCGGTGAATATTTAAATTCGAATTTGCAAAATTTAAAAATTCCAATTGTTATGACTGGAGCAATGCGGCCCTATGAATTCCGCGATTCGGACGCGCTTCAGAATGTTACAGAAGCATTGCTCGCGTTAAAGTTAGCGTCGCCTGGAGTTTATGTGGTAATGCACAACAGAGTTCTGAAATTTCCGGGAGTTTTTAAAGACAGAGAAAAATTGCATTTTACAAAAGACTGATGCGCAATGAAAATGATGTTAAATAAAACTCTAAATGAATTCAACGGGCTTAACAGCGCCGTGATTGACTCGTCTTCAATCATTTACATGAAGAAAGCCGGATTTTTGCAATTACTTTCCAATAGAATTAAACTCATCACTCCCGAACAGGCTGCCGCTGAAACCGGATTGAACTTAATCGATGTTGAAATTGTCGAATTTGAAAACCCGAAAAATTACGAAACCGACTGCATAATCGTGAAAACAGCTTTCGAAAAAAAACTGCCTGTAATTTCCGAAGACAAAGAAATTCTGCAGCATGCCGCAGAAAAAAACCTGCCCTATTTTAATTCACTGATGATGCTGTGTTTTCTTCTTTCAAAAAAAACAATCAGCGCCGTGGAATATGAAAATTTCCTGGGCGCCTTAAAAGATTTCGCGTGGTACAGCGGCAGCGTTTATAAATACGCTGATGAACTGCACAAAATAATTATTTGTAATAACGGCTGACGATTTCTTCCGCCGGAATGTCCTTGAAAATTATGTATTTTATTTTCTTTTCTGGAACATCGTAAATTTCAATTACAGGCAGCGAATCCTTTCCTTCATCAGCAAGTTTTTTTGAAAGTGCAGGATATACTTTAAACAGACTGAACATTATTGAAAATTTAGATTTATACGGAAATGTTGTCGCATATGCATTCGCGCCTTGCACCTCCACTGTTTTAAAACCCGCCTTTTCAATTTCCGATTTATTGATTTTTATGTCAGCAATGCAACCCGCGATCGAGCGGAGATTCTCGGTTTTTGTTTTCTGCGGATTGTCAAAATAAAATCCAAAGCCCTTTGTAGTCTCAACACCGTGGCTGTGTTTCAGAAAATAAAACACCTCATCCATTACAGCGCCGGATTGCCTGTAATCTCCTATTATAGTTTTATATACTACTGTAAACGTATTTGATTTACTTTCAGTAAAATTAACGGAAGAAAACAAACCGAAATAAGCAAGAAATAATACTATAATACAAACTAACATTGCGATCAAAATTATAATTTTCATGTTTTTTATCCTTTTTAAACATTTATTTTCATCATCATTCAAAGTCATTGGAACAAACCTCTTTGATCTTCAAAAAATACAGCTCTGCGCGGATCTCCGTCTGCAATAAAAACCTTTCCGCCGGAGACATCATAAACCGAAGACCATATTGTACTAAAATGCAAAGATTTGGGATATTCGCAAATAAATCCGTATTTTCCCGAAAGAAGATCTTTTGAGAATTCTATTCCATTTGAATTTGCGATTTTTCCAATTGAATTTACTGCAGTCGCATATCTTTCGAAAGAAAAAAACATGCTGCTCTTTGAACCATCATGCTTCTTCATTTCAGAATCGATAAAATGATTCGCGATTACGCTAAATTTTCTTCCGCCTGCCTCTTCGGCATTTCTGAATATCATCTTGTGCGGATTACATTCAACTGCTGATATTTTTCCTTTTTTATCAGCTAAAAGAATATTGCAGCTGGAAGCAACCGGAATTTTTTTCAAAGCGTTTTCCGCTTCATCTGTATCTGAACAATTTTCAAGAATATAGCGAACCAGAAACAGGGAATTAAATCCAGGTTTAAGTTCATCACGCTTCGGTACAATGAAAGTCATTGCGGTAGCCAAACCATTTTCGTTAATCCCCTCTTCCCCGTTAATAAACGAAGAAGTGTTTAGAATAAACCTGAATTTATTTTCAGGACTGTATAAAATACTTTTGCTTATTTTTCTAAAATATGGAGGCAGGTCATTATTTCTTCCGAAAAATACATTACCATTTTCTGAAAAAGCAAATGCCGTACATCCGCGCAATTCAATGCTTTCGTTGCTGCTTATATCCAGACAGCAGCCCATGCACATCATCCAGGAAGCAAAAAGAGAATTATCAAAATTAATTTCATCAGTTACGCCTCTAATTTCTTCTGCAGCTTCCGGGAAAAAATCTTTCAGTACATTAGCGCAATTTTTTCCGAATTTTTTCTGAAAAAAATCAAGTTTTACCGGAAAGACGACTTTATTTTTCCGAAATATAGTCCCGAGATTGCGCCCCATTTCATAGTGTTTTCCTTTTAATCGCGGATGATACATTACAACCTCCATATGCACATTCTATACACTTAATATATAGTCTGCCCCTGGGGCTGAGTCAAAACATTTAATGCGGATTTAACGGAAACCTGGAGTTCCGTAATGAAATTTTCCTGATTTTTTTCTGTAATGAAATCAGTATAATAAACTTCAATTGATGGTCCATTTTTAACAAAATTATTTAAAGCTGCGAAGTTCATGATTTTTTTATAACCTTCAATCAGCTCACTGTATTTACCTTTAAAAACTAGCGTCAGATACAAACCTTCTTTCATTATTCTATAATTCTTCAATGCCGAAGGAACTTCCTTTACTTCAGCCGCGACTTCAATGTCCGCGTTGGCTGGATTAAAAATTTCCGGCTCATCATGAAACACCGCCATATAACGCGTGAAACCGACTTTGTGCTTCCGCAATACATCAAGCAGCTCAAAATATCTTTGCGCAAAAGATTCAGGATTGCACGGCATATTTTTACGGGTAAATACAACAATTCTCTCATTAATATTTTTAAGAATAACATTTTCAGTTCTATTCGCAGGACTGCTTTTCAAACGGGCTTCAAGAAAAGATGCAATACTCTGCAGATGCGCGATTTCATTGTTAACATCTAACATCTTACGAGAATATAATTTTTTTAAAGATCCACTGCTTCTTTGAGAAAGATAATTTTTAATTTCATCCAGACGCAATCCGAGATCTTTTAATTCACGAATCATGTTTGAGTCAATGAGATTGAGATTTGTGTAATAACGGTAATTCGTGTCAGGATCAACATATGCCGGCTTTAGCAGTCCTTTTTCGTCATAAATTCTGAGCGCCTTATTTGTAAATCCTGTTAATTTTGAAAATTCCCCGCTTGTATAATACTTCATTTTTAACTCATTGTAGTAATTTTATATTTCAATATATAGTTATATACCTAAGTCAAAAAAGCAAATAATAATGAATAAAGAAACACAAAAAATAAATATCTTTCTTCCCGCTCATTGATTGCAGACCTGTTTATAACCTGCTTTAAACCTGTTTTAAACCTGTTAATTAGCAGGTTTGGAATCATTAATTTTAACAGGATTTAGTTACTTTGATTCTTTTTTACAGATGAGTTCTCTAATAATATCAGTAGAATTCAGGAAATTTTTAATAACAGTATATAGTTATATACCATAATTCTAAATAATTCGGATTTTTAAATATTATGGAATTAATTCAGCAAAATTATTGACAGAAAAACTATATAAAAGAAATTAGATTCATAGTAAAAGCAGCTGAAAATGATGATAAATAGCTTAAATCGCCAGTAAATACTCTAATTAAGCACTTACAGGACTTGACAAAGACAAAAATTGTCGTTAAATTAAATGGTTTATTAAATAAAGAGAAAATTATGGAACATGCAATTATCACAAAAGGAAGAC
>JBFZEW010000439.1:0-3530 GCA_041306665.1 Spirochaetota bacterium
TCCGGTTTTCTGCGGCATCATATTTTAATCAGTATAAAAATGAATGCAGCAGTGAAGAAAAAATTCTTATCGATTTCGGAATGAAAAACTGGAGTGAACTTGATAGACATTATCTATCTGAAAGTTTATTTTCAGTGTTAAAAATGTTTTTTTCGGATAAAAATGATGAAATAAGGTTAAACCTTCTGAAGTTATTTAAAGATTTTGAAAATAATGAAATCGCATCAGTATGCATGAATCTTTTCAAAGATGAAAATATTGAAGTTAAAGCGCAGGCAATCAGTAAATTTTCTGAAATTTCATTAAATTATGAATCTCTTTTTCAAATGTTAAATGACAAGGAAAAGATTGTGCGTCATTTAATTGAAAACATTTTAATTGAAAAAATTACTCCTGCGCTTCTTTGTTCGCTTCTTGAATATCTTCAAAAAATCGCTGATGTCAAAGAAAATGTTATCATGATAAATGCAATACAGAATATTCTTGTCAGCACTGCTTCTAGTTATCCGGATGTTCTTGTGAATAATCTTGCTGAAGCAGACGCAGCTTTAATAATCCGGATGCTCCCCGTACTTACGGAAATTTATTCTGAAAAATTTTACGATTTATTGTGTAATTTTTTAAAAAATAAAAACCCTGATGTCAGAATTGCTGCCGCGGTTTCGTGTGCTGAAACAGGAGTATCTGCTTTCTTCGAACATCTTATTTGCCTTACAGCTGATAAAAATGCTGATGTCGTGAATGCCGGATTGGCCGCGCTAAAAAGTCTGTACACGCCGGAACTCAAAGCTGTCATTGATGAAAATAAAATCGAATATCCTGAATTAAAAAGATTATAAAGTTTGTAAAGTTCATAAAGATGAAAGTGATAATTCAAAATTCAACATTCAAAATATAAAAAAAGATTGTTGTATTGCAAATTTCATGATACAGTGGTGACAAAATAGAGGTGAACACAATGCCTAAATTATTTGCTTATAGCTGCAGTGAGTGTAAAAAAACTTCTCACATAAATGACGGGGATCCGATACCTTTCTGCTGCGGAAAAATGATGCAGCGTATTGATCTTGATCATTGTACTGATCCAAAAGACGCGGAAACACACCGTATGGAAAAGGAAGACGGTCCTTGTGATGATAATAGAAAAAATTAAATATTATAATCAATGAACCAGCATTTTTTATATACGCTAATTGCATACATTTCATGGGGTCTCCTGCCTTTATATTGGAAGGCACTCAGGCATGTTCCGGCGAAGGAAATACTCTGCAACAGAGTATTGTGGTCTGCATTCTTTCTTTTTTTAATCATTGTATTTCTGAAAAGAGCAGGTGATCTGAAAAAAGTTTTTCAAAATAAAAAGAAAATTGTTGCAGTAATTTCATGCGGTCTTCTGGTTTCTTTAAACTGGTTCGTATACATAAAAGCAGTAAACGACGGAAATATAATTGCGACATCAATGGGATATTACATAAATCCATTATTTTCAATTTTACTTGGAGTCGTATTCTTAAAAGAAAAATTGAATAATGCTGAAAAGGTTTCGATTGTTTTTGCTTTGTCCGGAATTTTATATACTGCATGGCATTACGGAACAATTCCCGTGATTTCAATCGTTCTTGCGTCAACATTTTCGATCTACGGGCTTATTAAGAAAAAAAATAATATTGATTCCATCATTTCCCTTGCTGCTGAAACATTGATAATCATGCCTGTATTCGCGGCGATATATTTTCATATTATTAAAAATGAACAGGTGTTTATTTTTAATAATATGAAAATATTTTTACTCTTAGCGGGAAGCGGCGCAATAACTGCAATACCTCTATTCCTGTTCGGAAAAGGCGTAAAAGGCATAAGACTTTCTACGGCGGGTTTTCTTCAATACATTGCTCCCAGTATCGCTTTACTTATAGGAATTTTCATTTATGATGAAAATTTCAAAAAAACAGAAGTAATAAGTTTTGGTCTCATCTGGACCGGACTGTTAATATACTCGGTTTCGTCTGTTTTAAAATTCAGGCCTCAGGAATGAGTTTATGTTCTTTGGCGATTTTTTCCAGAAGACCCGAGCAGCATTCTTCAAGAATATCGTAAATCTCATCGAAATCATGCTGTGTGCCGCTGTAAGGATCTTTAATTCCATATCTGAAAATCGGATTTTTTGTAAATGAAGAAATTTTAATAACTTTTTTCCGGATTGATTCACCGGCGCATTTATCTATGACTGCTTTGTAGTTTTCATTGTCCATGACGATAAGATAATCGTTGGATTCAAGGTCAGCGACAGTCAGTCTTCTCGAAAGATGATACAGCGTTATTTTATGCGTCAAGGCGGAACGTACAGCACGTAAATCAGGCTGTGAATTCAGATATGAGGGATTTATTCCAGCAGAATCAACGCTGAAATGATCAGACAAACTGTTTTCATCAGCCAGCGCTTTGAATATTCCTTCAGCCATTGGTGAGCGGCAGATGTTGCCCAGGCATATAAATAAAACTTTTATCATTGTTAGCCGTCTATTATGCAATATGAAATTTGATATCTGATATATATTGCAATATATAGAATTTTATTCAATTCATTTTTAATTAAAAGTCTTTCATTTTCATTTAAATTGTCGTTTTGCGCGGCATTTTTATATACTGAAAAAAATCGCTGAACCGCCGGTATTAATTTATTTTTTAATAATAAATTTAAACTTACGCCGGGAGCAGAAATTTCTTTGGAAATGAGACCTGCAGCGAACCATAAATCTTTACTAACTGTTATGTTTATCGGAGTATTATTTTTTCCATCGCTGAGAAGAATCATCTGCTGATCGCTATTCTCTTTGTTTACGAGAATCCATAAAAGAATAATTGAATTTAAAAATGTGTCCAACTGATCAAGGATGTCAGTCCTTTCAAGACCGATGATTTTGCTGTCGTTTGAGATTGCTTTTAAATAAAATTCTTCAATGAGCTTGAAATGCGTTACTGAAAATTGAATGCATTTAGAAACACTCGCCGGTTTAATCTGATTTAAAATACCCGTCAGGTTTCCGTCTGCAGTAAGAATATTGTCATTATCAATGTTGAAATTTATTTTTGACATTCAGTAATCCTATTCAATTAAATTTTTCAGACGGTTAAGTTCGTTAAGCGCGTCGATCGGCGTAATATTGTCAGTATTGATGGTTTTTAATGCTTGAATTACCCTGTGGTTAACAGCGTTAAATAATTCAATCTGTGAATCTGAATTCGTTTCGGAATCGCTATCAATGATCTTTTTGCTTTTTTCAAGGCGGACAAGAATTTTTCCTGCTTTTTCAGTGATATTTTTTGGAATACCGGCAAGAGCCGCGACGTGAATACCGTAACTTTTATCGGCCGAACCCTGAACAACTTTGTGGAGAAATTCAACTCCATGAATATTTTCTTTAACAAGAACTGTGTAATTGACAATTCCTTTCTGCGAAGAAAGTTTTGTCAGCTCATGATAATGAGTCGCGAACATTGTTTTCGCTTTAATGTATTTTAAAATATAT
>JBFZEW010000440.1:0-5886 GCA_041306665.1 Spirochaetota bacterium
CGAATAGACGGAATAATTATCTGGACAGGCGGTATGACGAATTATGTTAATGAATCTGAAATTAATTCTTTCGTTGCTCAATATTCATCTTTCCCGTGCATTAGCATTGAACGTCCTGTTTTAAATGTCCCATCCATTTTAATTGATGATTATAATTCCATGCTAAATGCGATTGAACATCTAGTTAATATTCATAAATTTTCAAAAATTTCATTTATCAGAGGTTCCAAAACTCATACCGGTTTCGAAGATCGTTACCGCGCGTATTGCGACGCGGTGAAAAAGTATTCGCTGGACGGCAGCGCTGAAAATGTTTTGGATTACTCAGGCGATTTATATTCAGGTGTTTTTGCCGATGATGAAATCAAAACATGGCTGAAACTTCAGATACAGAATAAAATGGAAGCTATTTTATGTTTTAATGATGACGCTGCGATAATCGCAATTGATACTCTTCATGAAGAGGGTTATCAAATTCCCCGTGACATTAAAATTATCGGTTATGACGATATTCCGGCCGCAGTCAGATGTCTTCCTTCTCTGTCAACGGTGCGGCAGCCGTTCTATGAGGCAGCCGCTCTTGCGGTGGACACAATAATTAAAATGATTAATGGAATTGAATTTCCGTTTCAGCAGAGTCTTTCCGGAAAATTCATTGTACGGGAATCATGCGGATGTTCAGTTGAGAATGAGAAAATCATGCATAGCGATGATCTGTGGACGCAGTCCGACAGATTTATTCACTGGAGGGTTCGTGAAATTGAGGCAATGCTGATTTCAACTTTTGACAAAAAAATATTTGCCGAACAGCTTCCTTCCGCGTTGAATTCGATTGGAATATCCAGATTTTTCATGGTGCTGTATGAGTTAAAAGGACTGCAGCCGATTCCCGGTATGATTCCGGAACAAAGCAGAATAATTTATGCGGCACAGAATGGAAAATCCATGCTTATCCCCGAAAATGGAGTTCTCTTTAATACAAAAGAATTTTTGCCTTTAGAATACTGGGAAACTGATTCACAATTCGTTTATGACGTCAAGAGTCTTTACTTTCTTGATAATCAGATCGGTTATATAATTTTTTCTCCCGGTCCTCTTAAAGCTTCAACTTATGCCGATTTAAGTATTTCAATAAGTTCAATGTGGAAAGGCGCTTCGCTGATAGCGGAAACACGCGCGGCTATTTCAAAGCTCAGAGATACTCAGGAAAAACTTGTTTCCGCGGAGAAAATCGCTGCACAGGCCTATTTAATGAATAAAATCGCTCATGAAATAAATACTCCAGTCGGTATCGGGATCACTTCTATTTCGTTTCTTGATAAAAAAATATCCGCAGTGAAAGAAGGTCTGGAGAATAAAACTCTTCAAAGCCGTGATTTAGATAATTTTTTAAAAGTAGCGGCAGATATCACGGATACTGTAAAGGTAAATCTTGATAAAACCGCGCATCTTATTAATACATTTAAACTTGTTACAAGAAATTATACTGATGATAAAAAAACCGCGTTCTACTTGAAGAATATAATCGATAAAGCTCAGATTAATTTTTATCATATTCTGCGCAGTTTAAATCTTGAATTTGAAATTGATTATAATAAAGAAGCAGTGATATTCAGCTTCACGGATATATTTGAATTATTGATCAACTATTTATTTGAAGCCGTCATCTCAATTAAAAAGCACGATTATTTTTCAGATAAATTTTTCATGAAAATATGCAACGAAAATGAAAACAGCATTGTTGTTTCAATTTCAAGCAGTGAAGTGCTGAAATTTGTGCCTGAAATAATCGATGATAAATTTTTTAATGGGAATATGTACAGAAATGACATAAGCATGAATTTTTATTTTATTGACGTGCTTGTCACTCAGATTCTGAAAGGAAAGCTTTACGTTTCGATTGAAAAGACCGGTGATTTTTTGATTTACATGACTATTCCAAAAATTACTGATATAAATGTAAGCTGAAATTATTTGATTGATAAATATTTTTCCTTTTATAAAACTCTATAATTTTTAATATTTGAGCATTTTAGATTAGTAAATTTCAGTGTAATGCTGAAAATTAATCGTTCATACTTCATACATGAAATTAGTTTTTTAAAACATCATGTCACAAAAGTATAATTAAAATCAGTGTTTAGATATATTTTCATTGAATGTGCTTAATTTGTTTAAACATATTCGTCCATTTTGATCCTTTTTTGTAAAAAACAGGCGGCTGCTCAAATGGCGCATCAATTTCAAATGTCTGACCTCCTTTATATGTTTTTTCACTCCATACATGAATCCATTTCGTATTTTGCGGCAGATAAACTCTCCATTTTTTCACACCCGATTTGTGGACAGGAGCTACAAGCAGGTCGCTTCCATAAAGGTACTGATCATGAATGTTCCATGTTTTTCTATCGCTTTCATGGTGCATCATGAGAGGACGCTGAACAGGCAAACCTGTCTTGACCGCTTCGTCCGAAAGAGTTTTTAAATATGGAACAAGATGTTTGTATATGCGCGTCATCTTCGCGAAATGCATCATTGCTTTTTCCGATTGATAGTACTGAAATGATTCATCAGGCCGATTGCTTTCATGCGTTCTCATTACCGGAGAAAAAGCGCACATTTCCGCCCAGCGCATGAATACTTCTTCAGTGCGGACGTTTCCGTAAAGAGTTGTGTATCCGCCTATATCGCTGTGACTTACCGCATTGCCGATTAATCCGGAAGAGAGCACTGCGCATATTGCTGTTTCAAGTCCGTCATGGCGTGAAAAGTCAACGCATTGGTCGCCTGCCCACATCAGCTTGCAGTGTTTCTGTGAACCCGTGTATCCCGCTCGCATGAAAAAAAGAATATCGTGAGTCAAGCCCGCTTCCGCGATTGCTTCCGCGTTTACTTTTGCCCAGAGAGCCGGCCATTGATTGTGAATTTTCCATCCGTCAGTGTTTGAATGAACTTTCATCTCAACAGGCTGGTACTCGCCGAAGTCAGCCATCCACCCGGAAATTCCTAAGTCAAGCATGCTTTGTTTTATGATTCTGTCTTTGTACCATTGAGCTGCCGCAGGATTCGTAAAATCAACAAAACCGCATTCGAATTCGCCAAAATCAATTGTGCAAAAAGTATTGTCAGGATTTTTTGTCAGGAAGTGCTTTTCAGCCGCTTCTTTGAATAGCGGTCCGTCAGTGCAGAGGTTTGGATTGTTATATGCCAAGAATCTGATTCCTTTTTCGCGCAGTTCTTTTATTTTTTCCGGAAGCTCAGGATAACGTTCGCTGTTCCACTGCCAGTCCCAGAATAATCTCGCGCCGAAGGATGTGTGTCTAAGGCCGCACCAGTCTTCACTCCACATTCCAGAAACGTTTATTCCGGCGTTCAAAGTCTGTTCGAGAATTTCAAAATTGCGCTTGGTTCCCCGTTTTAGTCCGATTATTGCGCCGTTATACACCCATTCCGGAATATGTCCTGAATGACCAAATCTTGCAGCAAGCTGTTTTACAAGATCAATGATATTTTCTCCGCTGAAAAGTTCAATTGTAAAGTCATTGTCCCAGACTTCAATTTCATGAAACATTGGAGATGTAAAATCGAAAACTGAATAGGCCGATGAATCAATGTGTAAAGCATAGAGCCGGCTTGAAATGAAAGTGGGCTGCGGATAATATGTCGCCGTTTCATGCGCTCCCGCCTTGCCGTCTGTTTCCGCGATCATCGTCATTCGTGTTGTCATGTCGCGGCCAACACCGGGTTCCTGCACCCACATTGGATATCTTCTGCCTGCAAGATTAAAATGCGAGAATTGTTCGCCTCCGCCCCAGAGCGCTTCATCTATTTCACTGTAAAGACGCATCCATAAACGATTATGATCGTGATTTAAAATTTTGAAATTGATATTTAATCCGGTTTTTTTGAAAAAAATTTCAACATCATCAATGGATGAACTTTCTTTTCGAAGTTTTATTGTTATTAATTCATCTTTCTCTTCGACTGAAAATTTATTTAAAACGGAACGCGCGAGTTTTCTGTCAAGGACTTTGAAGTTTCCACGGTAAAGATTGCTTTCGGGTTCGCCTGTTCCAATAAAAAAAGCCGGCTCGTCTGATGTGTGTTTAATAATTAATTTGCCGTTAAGTGAAATATTAAAAAAATCTTTGCCGGAAATAAAATTCATATTATCCTCTCAAATGTTCATATTGCTTAGTTTAAGAAAATTTACTGTAAAAATCAATTAAATTTTATAATAGTGTAAATTAAATCTATTGGCACTTCCCAAAATCAATATTTGTGCTGACAAGGGAACAACAAAACATTAGTTTTTAGAAGTTCCCGTATTTTTAGTGGATATGAAATACAGAAAATTACCGGTAAAACTGGGAAAAGCTTTTTTATTAATATGTTGAAAAATATTGTATGGTTTTATATACGTACATAATCTATATCCGGGGAGTTTATATGCCTGCAAATTTTAAAAAAGATGTAATGTACTATAAATTCTGCCTATACGGATTTTTAAAAAATCTGAATTTTTTCGAACCGTTTCTTCTCCTTTTTTTTATTGAAAAAGGATTTTCATTTTTTCAGATTGGAACATTATACGCGGTTTTATCTATTTCAACGAATATTCTTGAAATTCCAACAGGAATAATGGCTGACGCGATTGGCAGACGCAGAACAATGATTTATTCAATGCTTTTCTATCTCTTAGCATTTGTAGTTTATTATTTTTCAGCAACATTCGGATTTTTTGTTGTCGCTGCAATTTGCATGGCGTTTGGTGACGCTTTCCGGACTGGTACTCATAAAGCAATGATATTTGAATATCTGAAAATTAAAAATTGGAAAGATCAGAAAGTACACTATTACGGAAATACGCGTTCCTGGTCGCAGATAGGTTCAGCCATATCAGCGTTGATAGCCGGCGCAATTGTATTTTACAGCGGATCATATAAATATGTTTTCCTCGCTTCGATTGTTCCGTATGTATTCGATCTTTTCCTTCTGATAAGCTATCCAGTTTATCTTGATGGAGAATTAAAGAAATTTGATCCCGGTAAAATCATCGAAAATTTCAGGAATGTCATTTTTGAATTTTTCCAGTCGTTAAAAAATAAAAATATGCTGCGGGCCATTGTCAATTCGTCATCGTACAGCGGTTATTTTGACGCTGTGAAAGATTATCTTCAGCCTGTGCTGAAAGCTTTCGCGTTAACAATACCTGTCGCGCTTGCTTTCAACGATAAACAACGAAGTGCTGTAATTATTGCGGTCGTCTTTTTCGTGTTGAATGTGCTGACCTCTTATGCGTCGAAAAGCGCAGGCCGTTTTCATGAAAGATTCAAAGATATTTTCAGACCAATGAATATTACGCTCGCAGCAGGTCTTGTCTTCGGCGTTGCTGCGGGTGTTACCAACGCAGTGGGTCTGAATATAATCTCCATAATTTTGTTTGTATTCCTGTATTTAATTCACAATATTCGACGGCCTCTGGGTGAAGCGTACATTACAGATGCAATGAAAAATGACATCCTCGCGACCGCGCTTTCAACCGAGTCTCAGGTCACAACTCTCATTACTGCGATTACCGCGCCAGCTATCGGTTACATTGCCGATCTTTTCGGCGTAGGTTACGCGATCGCGGCTGTGTCCGGATTTTATCTGATGCTCATGCCTTTGTATCATGCTAAACACAGGAAATAAAATTTTTCAATGCTTGACATACCGCGAATATTTGTTATTTTATAATAAAAAATTCTAAAGGAAAAAAAATGAAAAGATTTTTGAAAAAGTATTCTTCAGCAAAACATTCAATAATTGAAACATTATCACCTTTTTCTCCAATACTTATGATGTTATTTCTTATTGTTTTCCTTTTTTCATGGAATTTGTCTT
>JBFZEW010000441.1:0-4575 GCA_041306665.1 Spirochaetota bacterium
TTCTTTTTTCTGATGCCTTGGTCGAAACCCGCGATTTAAATAAAAATCAATTTGGATATGACCGTCTTTTAAAATCGCTTGATAATTGTTCAACTGAAATGACTTCCGAAGAAATTTTACGGTCTATTCTTCATGATTTTTATTTCGAAACAAACGGTAAGGTTCGTGATGATCTTACAATTATTGTGCTGAAAAAAAAATAATTCATATTTTAACGTATGATGTGTCAAGACCGCTTAAAATAACTTCTCTGGTTTTTTCTTTTATTTTTTCTATGTCAGATTCAGTGCAGTTTTCTACATTTATGGGACTGTGAATAATTACTTTCGCTGTACCTGGATTTACAGTAAATGAAGTTTTTGGCATGATTTTATCGGCATAGTTTATTGTAACAGGCAGTATGGGAATGCCTGAGTCAATTGCGAAATGAAATGCTCCTTTTTTAAAAGGAAGCATTCCGTCTCCGTTAAAACGCGTGCCTTCTGAAAAAAATGCGATGCATCTTCCGTCGGAAATTCTTTTTTTAACTTCATTGATGCTTTTTATGGCGCTTTCTCTATCTTTTCTGTCAATTGCGATGTTGCCCATTCGTTTGCAAATGAACCCGAATACAGGAATTCGTAAAAGCTCAATTTTCATAATCCATCTGAAATCGAATTTCAAAGAGTTATAGAGAATTGTCGGATCAAGATAACTTCTATGATTGGCGATTACGATGTATGATTGTTCCGGAATAATGTTTTCCTGTCCGGACGTCTCAATCTTGATTCGGATAATTTTTGATATTAATATATTGTAAATATATACCATTTTGCCAATTGGTTTCTCTCCAATTGTGATGGCAGCTGTAAATATTAAAATACCGAGAATTGCAAGGAAAAAATACATTATTGGAATCGCGAAAATTAAGAAATAGATTCTGTTAAAAGCTGCTTGTAATAATTTCATTTTTCCTCCGAAAACTATGATACCAGTATAAAAATCGTACTAAAAACATTACAAGTATAGCATAAAATTAAAATGTGAATAAAAATTTTGTAAATCTAAAACAGGGAAGTTAACAAGAACATCCCTGTTTTAATGTTATCCGGATGGAGATGGAACTTAAGATGTGATTAACTGTCAGAATCAATATTTAATCCCCGAAAAGTCTGGAAAAAATAGTTTTCGTAAACTGTTTAATGTCGTTTTCAATTAAATAGAATCCCGGCAGCAGCAGAAGTACTAGTATTGTTGAAAAAAGCAGTCCATATGATAAAGCGACGGCGGCAGGTAGCACCATTGGGTCTGCTCCGCCGAGTCCGATGGTTGTAGGGAAAAGTCCGCCGAAAGTAGTGATTGTTGTCAGAATTATCGGCTGAAGTCTGGTTTTTGCTCCGGTTTTTACAAGATCCCTAAGCGGAATTTTTTTCTTTTTTTCTTCGTTTTGACTCTTCAGCTGGTTAATATATTCTACCATTACAAGAGCATCGTTAACGACAACTCCGGACAGACCAATCGCTCCCATGAATCCCATGAAGCTCATGGGCATTGAATTTATCGCGAACGCAAATATTACTCCGATCATGCCGAAAGGAATTGAAAAAAGAACAATGACCGGCTGTGAAAGAGACCGGAAAAGCAGCACTAGAAGAAAATAGATTCCGCCGATTGCAATGAAAAGGGTTCCAGTAAGATTATTCAGTGCTTCATTGGAAATTTCAGCGGCGCCTGCCACAGTTACTTTAAATCCAGGATACTGCCTGGAAATATTTTTATATTTATCATCCAATGTTTTAAAAAGCTCATTTGCCTTTACTTCTGCGGGGTCAAAGGACGCGTATATTCGCGTGGTTCTTTTTCCGTTAAAACGGCGTATTTCAGTTTCAGCCTGCCCAGGTACTACATTAACCATTGTACGGATTGAAACAAGGTCTCCAGTTTTTGAAGGCAGCATCAGAGAGTTTAAAGTTTCAATTTTTCTTCTGTATTTGTCATCAAGCATCATTCTGTATGGTATCATTTCATCTGCGGTCTGAACTTCAGTACAGATAAGTCCGCCATATGCAATGCGGGTAATTTCAGCTATATTCTGCGCGGTAGTTCCATGCCTTGCAATCATTTCATGATTAGGAATAATTTTAATTTCGTCTTTAGTTGTCCTGTCGCTTCTAACAATATCTTTTGATCCTTTCATGTTTTTCAGATCATTATAGATTTGTTCTGTAATCTCATGCCTGATTTTATCGTCATTGCCTGAAATCTGGAGGTTTACGCTGTTGTCGAGATTAGGTCCTCCATCAGATTTATCGAAACGGACGTCCTTGAAATTTTGTTTTAATTTGAGATACTCCCGTATGTCATTAATTATTGCGTCTGATTTAATTTCGCGTTTTGACTCGGGAGTCAGGAAAAGCTGAAGATTAATGTGTTCCGGATGACTGTTGTTTCCGACAACAGCAACAAGAGAGCGGAGAGTTTTATTGTCATATTTGTCCGTAATGAATTTTTCAATTTCCGCGGATTTCTGAGCGCTGTAGAGTAAAGAAGCTCTGTCTGAAATGTCGGCATTAACGTCAATTATATTCGCCTCAACAGCGGGAAACATTTCGAATTTCATGAATTTCGAGACAGTCAAAATTGTAAATAAAATTACCGCAATGAAAATCAGCAAAGCAAAATATCTGAATTTGCCTGTCGCAAAATCAAGATATTTACCGTATATGTTTTTAAGAATTATAATGTATTTCTTTTCTTTCATTTCTTCATCTTCTTTGTAGAAAAAGAAGAAAACTGCTGCCATAACGGCACTGCTTCCGATACTGGAAATTATGCAGTAAAGCAACGCCAGTTCAAAATATTTACAAATAAAATAACCTGAAATTCCACCTAATATTCCGCCAATCAGAATTTTTTGAAATTTTGAAAGTTTGTGCGTCATGTGAGCGGGAAGGATGAAAATCGATTCAATGAGTGATCCAATCAGCAGCAGTGAAATAATTATAGGAATTTCTTTTATATAAGCACCAATGACGCCTTTCATGAAATACAAAGGAATAAATGCGACTATTGTTGTAAGAACTGTTGTAAGTACGGCAAAACCAACTTCAGTGGTCGCGTGTGACGCATCATCACTGTTTAATTCCCCTTTCAGTCGGTGTCTGTAGATGTTTTCGGAAATTACAATTGCGTCATCGACAAGCATACCGAGAACAATTATAATCCCAAGAAGAGAAATACTGTTTATTGTTACTCCGAACAATGGGAGAAAAATAAGTCCGAAACAGATTGAAAAAGGAATCCCCATTACTGTCCAGAGCGCGTTTTTAAAACTTAAAAAAAGAAATAAAATTATTATGACAAGCAAAAGCCCTGAGATCGCATTATTCTGTACAATTTTCAAACGTGATTTTGTCGATTCTGAGTTGTCCATGAGCAGTGTAATTTTAAGGTCGGTGCCTGTAATCTCTTTTTCATATGATTCAATTGTCTTTTTAACGTTTTCAACGGATTTAATGATGTCGGAATTGTCTTTTTTAAATACCCATAGAGCAATTCCCTTGTTGCCATTAAACCGTAAGATTGTATTTTCATCCTCAAAAGTGTCATAAACATCTGCGACATCAGCGAGAATAACTTTATTGCCGTTCATGTTGCTTCGTAAGATAATGTTTTTGATGTCAAGGAGATTGCTGAATTTTGAAAGAGTTATAATGTTGGTTTCCGATGTATATGATTTCATTGTCCCGGATGTTATTTGTATGTTATGCTGTCGAATGGAAGAAATGATGTTATCAAATGTAATATATTGGGAATTCATTTTTTCAAGATTAACTTTGATGTGAACTTCACGCTGCGAAATTCCATAATTGTTTACTTTAGAAATGTCCGGCGTATCCAGGATTTTATCTCTGATATCTTTTGCTCTATTCTGCAGTTCAATTCTGGATAGACTTTGAGATTCTATACCGATAGTTACTATCGGCATGTTTTTGGTTGTCCATTCCTCCATTGCGGGACGTTCTTTCATTTCCTGCGGAAAATTAGAAATATTATCAATGTTACGTCGTATGCTATTTTTAATTTTTTCGAAGCTGTCAAGATTGTCATCAAATTCAATGTAAAATGTCGTATATCCTTCAAAGCAGTTAGCTGTATACCGCTTGATTCCATCGACATCCTTAATCGCATTTTCAATTGGAATAGCGACATTGAGTTCAACATCTTCGGGTGACGCGCCGGGATATATTGCAGTAATTGAACAACCAGGTTCTTCAACATCAGGATATCCTTCGCGTTGAATTCCCATGTACATGAAAAATCCTGCGAATATAACAAATACTGTTGCAATGTTGACGATGAGAGAATTTTTAATAAAATATTTAATTATTTTATTCATGAATTACTCCAGAATACCAATTGATAGTAATATTTAACACTACACATGGAAGAATTTGTCACTAAAATTTTAAAAAATAGGAGAGTTTCGAGCAATAAAAAAAGGAATCTTTCTCTTACTTTTTTTATGTCACAATGATTTTTGTGCTTTATCGGGAGTGACGAGACTCGAACTCGCGACCCCCTGCGTGACAGGCA
>JBFZEW010000442.1:0-4093 GCA_041306665.1 Spirochaetota bacterium
TGCTTGCGGCGCGTCTGGTTAATATGAAGAGCAATACTCTTGGTGTATTTATTTTCAGCCGTACAAAAATAAAAAACTCTGAATCAACTGCATATAAGTACCTGAATATTATGCTTAATGAAGTGAAAAAACATGGTTTTGACATTGTACTTTTTTCTATTGAAGGTTCAATGTCTATTACTAAATCCTATGTAGATTTATGTCTGGAACGTCAGGTTGAAGGAGCAATTTTTATCGGGTTTGAAAATAATGATCCGCATCTTGAAGAACTTCAGGGCTGCGGATTACCGATCGTCATGATTGAGAAAAATGTTTTTTCTGAAAATATGTCATGTGTAATGGTAGATAATGCTGCCGGAATTTCTCTGGGTATGAATTATCTATTAAGTCTGGGACATAAAGATATTGCGTTTTTAAAAGGGCATTTTGCTGCGGAGTTATCAGATATACGTTATCAGCAATATAAAAAAATGATGGAAGATAGCGGCCGCTTCAATACTGATTATGTTTTTGATGGTGATTTTTCACTGGAGAGCGGATACAATGCCGGACTTAAAATAGCTGTCATGAATAAACTTCCTGATGCTGTCTTTGCTTCAAATGATTTAATGGCAATCGGTTTGATGCGTGCATTCTTTGAAAAAGGAATATCAGTTCCGGAAGATGTTTCAATTATAGGATTTGATAACTTTGAAATAGGGAAATTTATAAAACCGAAACTTACTACTGTGTCTCAGAATTTTTCTGAAATTGCTGAAAAAGCGATTATGATTATTTTTGAAATGATAAATTCCGGTGCAAAGGGTCGAAGTCTGCTGCTTGATCCTGAACTGATCGTAAGAGACTCATGCATGAAAAAGTAGATTTTTTTCAATATTCACGCAAACGTTTAAGTAGAGTAGGTATAGGAGTTAAAATGAAAAATCAGAGTTTAAAAAATACCGCATCAATTCCATGGGAAGAGAGACCATCTGGAAGTAATGATGTTATGTGGCGGTACAGTAAGAATCCAATAATAAAATGGAATCCGACCGAAGATACAGCAAGAATTTATAATAGCGCTGTAATTTGCCTTAAAGATAAATTTGCCGGTGTTTTCAGAGCTGATCATAAAAATGGAAGGGCAGCATTGCATTATGGTGAAAGCTTCGATGGAGTTAACTGGGAAATTAAAAATGATATGATAAACTGGATTGATGAAAAGGGAAATGAATGTAATCCATCCTATGCATATGATCCAAGGGTTGCTGAGATTGAAGGCAGATGTTACATCACCTGGTGTGATGACTTTACTGGTCCGTCAATCGGAGTGGGTTATACAGATGATTTTAAAAAATTCATCAGACTTCCTAATGCGTTTATTCCATTCAATAGAAATGGAGTTCTGTTTCCCGAAAAAATAAATGATAAATATATGATGCTGTCAAGACCAAGCGACAGCGGTCACACTCCGTTCGGTGACATTTATATCAGCGAAAGTCCTGACATGATTCACTGGGGAAATCACAAGTTGCTCATGAAAAAAGGCGGGAAAGGATGGTGGCAGGGGATGAAAATCGGCGCAGGGCCTGTTCCTTTGCGGACTGACAAGGGCTGGCTTTTACTTTACCATGGAGTATCAAGCACATGTAACGGTTTTGTTTACAGCATCGGGGGCGCTATTTTGGACATTTCTAATCCATCAAAAGTAATTTACCGGTCAGGCAACTATCTGCTTACTCCTGAAATGTCCTATGAAACAACCGGTTTTGTTCCGAATGTTTTATTTCCGTGTTCACTTCTGCATGATAAAATTACGGGACGCATTGCGGTATATTACGGCGCTGCGGATACATATTCCGCGATCGCGTTCACCATTGAAAATGAAATATTAGATTATATAAGGAGAACACATGAAGACATTATTTAAAAGTCCTGATGTATTGGAAGATGTTCTGATTTTAAAATCTCTTAGATCTAAAATTGAAAATGTTCTGACAAAAAACATACTTGAATACTGGTATAAACATTTTCGCTTCAACGATGAATATGGTTTTCCAGGAATTATAGATAAAAATGATAATTCAATTTTCAATGCTGATAAAGGATTGATTCTTCACGCAAGAATTCTTTGGGCAATGTCACGTGCCTACGGAATGTATCACGATGAAAGAATGAAGAAAATTGCAACAGAGACGTACAATTACATCATTGAGCATTTTATGGATACTCTTTATGGAGGATTTTACTGGGAATTGGATTGCCGCGGCAACATTAAAAACAGCAGAAAATCGACATATGGACAGGCTTTCGCCGTATACGCATTGTCTGAATATGGAAAAGTTTTCCGTGTTGAAAACGCGTTGTCATTAGCAATGAAGACTTTTAATTACATCGAGTATTACGCGCGCGACATGAATGAAAACGGTTATATAGAAACATTTTCGCGCGAATGGAAAACAATGGAAGACATTCGCCTGAGCAGTTGTGATATGAATGCCGCAAAATCGAATAATACTCATCTGCACATAATGGAAGCTTATACGAATCTTTATTCTGCTGTTAAAGATGAATTTGTGCGTGATGCGTTAAAAAACAGCATTGAGATAATGATTAATAAAATTTGGAATTTTGAAACTAAAAATTTCAGATTGTTCTTTGATGAAAAATGGAATTCCAAATCGGATAAAATTTCGTGCGGTCATGAAATTGAGGCAGCATGGTTAATCACGAGAGCAATGAATGTTCTGAGCGATAGAGAGTTTTACAAAAAAAATATTCATGTTGTAGAGGAAATATCCGCGCATTGCGCAAATTATCTTGAACATAATCTGCCTTTCACCGCGATGAATAATGAAATTGATGTCAATGGTGAAATTGATCGTGACAAGATCTGGTGGGTTCAGGCTGAAGCGTGCATTGGTTTTTTTAATTACTATCAGATTACATTGGATGAAAATTATCTGACAGCAGTTTCTGAAATATGGTCGTTTATCGAGACACATATCGTAGACGAAAAGAATGGCGAATGGTACTGGTATGCGAAAGACTTATCAACAAAGAAAGAACATCCGAATAAAATTGATAACTGGAAAAGCTGTTATCATAACATACGAGTCTGCGTTGAAATGATAGAGCGCATAGATAAATATACAGGTGAAAAAAATGAACATATTTAAAAAAAGACAGAAAAAAATTATCAGAGAATATGAAAAACTAATAACCCGTAAAAATAAAAATGAATTTTCCACAAGCGGATGGTTTGAAAGATTTAAATATCCTGTAATTACTGCAGAACATATACCTTTAAACTGGAGATTTGATTTTAATGAAAATAGTAATCCGTTTTTCATGGAAAGACTTGGCGTGAATGCTTCTTTAAATGCGGGTGCGATAGAATTTAATGGTGAAATAAATCTTGTGGTTCGCGTTGAAGGGAATGATAGAAAATCTTTTTTTGCTGTTGCAAAAAGCAAAAATGGAATTGATAATTTTGTGTTTAATCAAAAACCTGTTATTCTTCCGCAGACTGATGATCCCGATGTAAATGTATATGATATGCGTGTTACTAAACACGAAGACGGCTGGATTTACGGACTTTTTTGTACCGAAAGAAAAGATGATGCTGCGCCACAAGGCGACACTTCTTCAGCTATTGCTCAATGCGGTATATGCCGTACGAAAAATTTGATTGATTGGGAAAGACTTTCCGATTTGATTACACCAAGTCATCAGCAGAGAAATGTAGTGCTGCATCCGGAGTTTGTGAACGGGAAGTATGCTCTTTATACGCGACCTCAGGATTCATTTATTGAAGCGGGTAGCGGCGGTGGAATCGGTTTTTCATTTGTTGATTCAATGTTATCAGCAGTAGTAAATGAATCAATTGTTATTGAACCGAGAGTGTATCATACAATTAAAGAATCAAAGAACGGACAGGGACCCGCGCCGATTAAAACGGAAAAGGGATGGATTCATCTGGCGCATGGCGTCAGAAACACAGCGGCAGGTCTTCGATATGTGTTGTATTTATTTGCCACTGATTTAAAAGATCCCTCAAAAGTAATCAGAAGACCTGGAGGATATTATATTGCTCCTGAAGGTGACGAAAGAA
>JBFZEW010000443.1:0-2617 GCA_041306665.1 Spirochaetota bacterium
GAAAGAATTAATTTCAGATTCATTAACATAATTCGTCATACCGCCTGTCCAGATAATTATTCCGTCTATTCGTGATTTATCGATAAGCTGATAAATCACGTTTGCCTGAGCGGCATAATTCCTTTGTGATTTAAGCTCTTCACCGGAAAAACAAATAATATTTACGTCATTTTTTCTTGCTGCTTCAATTGCGCTTTTCCATTGCGGAAACTGCCATGGTTGAATTGTGTTTGCAATAAAAAATGCCAAATTTAACCGCTTCTTCATTTTCATCCATTTATAAATATATAATAAAATTATATATTTATTTAAACAAATGTCAACTTTAAAACAATTCAAACAATATATTAATAAACTATATATCAAAATTAATTAGTTAGTTAACAGCGATATATAAATATTATCACAGATTTTGTCAAACAAACGCGAAGGATTTCATATACCGGCATAACATCAAAAAACGACTTTTAAACAATGATTGTAAAATAATACTTGAAAAAAAGGCGGTGTTTAATATCATAAACGGATTGTGTCTCCTCGAATTATCAATCCGCATCATTTTTAAAGGAGCAGAATATGCGATTCCTCAAACAGTCCGATGGTCCAATACGTAAAGTCTATTTCGGCATACGCAGCCGGTTTCTGGGCATGCTGACTATCGTAATTATTGTAATTATTTCGATTTTTACTCTTATTCTATTTTTTCTGCAGACTTCTCAGCTTAAAAAAGAAATGGAAATTAAAGCCGAAACTTTAACCAAAATTCTTCTTAATCCTGCCGAATTTTATCTTGATAACGACATTGAAACATCAAGCGAAGAAATTAAAATGAAGTTTGAATTCATTAAAAAAGAAGCTTTGAGTTTTAAATCTTATAACGAAGATATTATAAAAATAATATTGACTGACGAAAAAGGCAATGTTCGATTTAGTACATTCGATTATGACTATAAAAGAAAAGACATTCCATTTTATATTTCAAAAGGACTCGAACAGGACGAAGATACAATATCACAGGAAAAATACAAAGACCCTGTAGTCGGAAGCAAGGAAAAGGAATATAGGAATAATTACGCTTTTACAATTCCGATATTTTTAAAGAGCGGCATAACTGTAAGCATAATAAACGACTTTAACACGTCATACTTGAAATATCACAACCCGGAAACGACAGACGCGCAAAAACGCAGCATTTATTCAGGATTATACGCGAAATACAAAGACATTCTCGGCGATGAATATGATGTGAATTTCAAACCTGCAGCTGACAAGACATCAAAAACCGCCTCAACAACTCTGCAGGTAAAAAAATCCGGCGACATTGATTTTCTGTTCATGCGTCTGTTCGGCGAATTAATGAAAACCCGCGAGAAAAGAATAGCGAAAGATAAAAAAAATCTGTGGAACAATGCCTGGCTTGAAAAGAAAAAAAACGAAAAGTTCTCATTCTATGAAAAAGACAGACCCGCAAACGCGAAAGAAGTAAATGATGAAATAATCAGTAATCTTACCGAATTTGCAAATACGGTTGAAGCAACGCGACGGCTCGGCGCGATATCGATAATTTTCAACGAAGACATGAGACAGCAGCATAGACTGCAGAATTTCGGAACGATCGCAATTATCGCTCTTTGCACAATTTTATTCAGTGTTGTCATTTTTCTTATACTTCTCAACTATATGATTCGCAACCTGAAACTTCTGGAAAACTGGGCAGTCTCTGTCAGCAAAGGAAATCTTGACACTAAAATCAAAATCGAAAGTAACGATGAAATCGGAAGGCTTGGCGATGTTTTCAATCACATGCTTGATGAAATAATCGTTAAGTACAAACTTGAACGCTTTGTACCGGCATCGGCAATGCACATGATCAAAAAAAACGGAGACAATTCAATTCTATTGGGAGCTACTAACAGAAAAAATCTTGTATTCATGTTCAGTGACGTGCGTGGATTCACTTCATTCTCTGAAAAGAATGACCCGGAAACCGTTATTGAAATTTTAAATTACTATCTTGAACTTCAATCTGATATCATTCATAAAACAACCGGAGACATAAATGATTATGTCGGCGATGAAATCATGGCGCATTTCAGCGATCCGCGGAAAATTGATACCGCCATCAGAACTGCCGTTAAAATTATGACCGCGATTAAAAAAACCAACCAGGAAAGAACAGCTGAAGGCAAACCTGTTTTTGAAGTCGGAATTGGCCTGCACTGCGGCGATGTGGTCACCGGAAATGTCGGATCAAAGCAGCGTATGGATTTCGCTTGTGTCGGTGATGCGGTCAACATGACATCGCGATTATGCCATGCGGCAGAGCCAGGCCAGATTATCATTTCTTTGGATATGTTCAAAAAAGCAAAAGGTAAATATAAAGCAAAAAGGATTGATGATCTGCAACTGAAAGGTAAAAAAGATAAAATCGAAGCTGTAAGTATAATCATTTAAAATGAATTTTATTATAAGGAACTTTTAAAAACTACTGAATTGAGCACATCCGTGATCTTGAGATTCTTAAGCACCTGCATGCTGTTTTCGAATTCGGGCGTCTCCCTTCAACTTTACTGCATTGAAATACTTTCAGTTTTTTTTAAATCTGTTTTCAAAGAAA
>JBFZEW010000444.1:0-3889 GCA_041306665.1 Spirochaetota bacterium
ACTTATAGATGTTCTCAATTCAGATGTATATAAACACGCATCTCCATTAGTTTCGTCCCAGCATACTGCCTTTGTAACTCCTATTCTATCAAGACGGTTTTTCTTTGCAACCGGATTCTCTCTCCAGCCGCCGCCATGATTAGAGAAAAGAAGCATTGTATGATCAGCAGGATAATTATCCATGCAGAATTCTATAAATTTAGTTACTGTTGCTCCATCACCCATATTAATTTCTTTCGAAGCATTTTTCGCTATCCCAAGAGACTCAATTGCCAGACGTTCCGACACCAGTGCTTTGTTATTATAACCGGATGAATCATATTTAACTTCATAAACTCGTGTATCACTCCAATTATCCGAACCAGTATAATAAGATGCATGACGATCCACGAGAGCAACAATTTTAATGTTTTTTGCCGAAAGATCAATAGATTCCATTTCATTTAAATCATTCATTAAATCTTCTTCAAGATTATTATCACCATCACAATAGTACATAATAAGCCAGTCTTGAGTTTCCGTTAATGGTAAACCGGGATTTGAATAATCAGGAGTTACACCGCCGCCACCTCCACCGCTGCTACCACTGCCTGAATCTTCACATGCAATCATTATAAGCAATGAAAAAATAAGCATTACGCCCATTAATTTTTGAAATTTTTTCATTTTTACCTCATTGTTTTAAATTATTTAAAAATACATTAACGGATAATATTAAGTCAATCCAAATTCTTTGCCATTCAAAATTTCATTTTAAATTAAGACTTTTTCTTATACAGCCAACAATTTTTATGTACTTATTTTTAATAGTAAACCTGTTTTAAAACAGGTTATTAACAGGTTTAAAACATCAGGCCCATAGTTAATTCGAGACCGCCTTTAATTCCGTTAATCATACCGTTGATCACCTGGATCGTTTCTATACCGAAATCTAAATTATCCTGATAATCCTCATCAGATTTATCAAAACCCGACTGCTTGAATGTATTGCTGTAAAAACCTGCAAACGCTCCAAAAGTAACAGTAAAATTACTTTTAGTTACCCATCTCCATCCAAGTTCTCCAACAACACCAAGTGATGTCATTTGAGTTTTTTCATTTATTGTTGTATAATCTCCTTCATAGTTATAAATATATTCTGCTGAAATATACTCTGCAGCAATACCTAAATAAAAAGAATCCTGTTTTTTTACTGCATATGAAGGATAAAGTTTAATTCCTCCGGAAATACTATTTCCGGAATATTCATCACCAAAAAGAAATACATTAGACATAACGGGTGCATAGCTGCCGTAATTCTGATATTCAACAACAAATGATACAGGAGAACCAAAATTTAATTCAGCATCAATATTTGCTCCATAAAGAAGCCAGCACATTGGATGAGTTTCTAGAATAAATGATACATTACTTTCCGGTTTTACTATTTCTGATTTTTCAATTTCACCTTCCTGTGCAAAAGCAGACATAGTAATAAACATAAACACAGTAGTTACAACAATTTGAAATTTTTTCATTTTTACCTCATTTTTTTAATAATGTAGTAAAAATGAAATAATGAGAAAAAATTGTCAATTTAAATTGTATTATATTAAAATTTTTATCTAAAACTAAAACTTTTTCGCAGATAAAGAAGATTTTTTGTTTATAAAAATTTTTCAAACAAGTATATAATTATTATTACTGTCAGATTTTTTATAATATAGCAGTATGCGTAAAAAAATGATTAATCATTGACAGAAGACAAAATATTCCGTAGTATTACATATATATACAAATAGGTACAAATAGGATAAATTATGAGTTTTTTCGATAATACACGCGATAACATTAAAGTGCAGCAAATGACCGACGAAGACAGAAAAAAAATGTTCAATAAATTTAAAGACGCCGGCGGTGAAGTAATTAAAGAAAAAAAGAAAAAACCTATTATCATGAACCGTGAAAAACAGCGTGA
Source organism: Spirochaetota bacterium (assembly GCA_041306665.1). GTDB lineage: Bacteria > Spirochaetota > UBA4802 > UBA4802 > JAFGJZ01 > JAFGJZ01. The sequence continues at coordinate 1,958 of JBFZEW010000444.1, forward strand.
ACTTGTCGATAAAATGGACTCCCATTACCAGCAGCAGCGTTCTGCCGGCGGCAACACGCGAAGAAAATCATCCTTTCACGTGCCTGACAGCGTTGTAAATCAAAAGAAAGAAAATCTTTTCATCCGCGCGTTCGATTCGTTTAAAACCCGTCTTGTTCTTTCAATGAAAGGAGTTACTGATTTCAGCGGAACTGTTTTCAAACCGAAATTTTTTGAAAAATACAAAAGTGACTATCAAACCGCTCTCGCGGAAATACAGCTTTTATACATGGACATATTCAAACAGAACATTGTCATGGCAAACAGAATCATCGAACAGCTTGACAGACAAAAGCCGCTATATTTTGAATTGATTGAAATGACCGCGGATGTATTCGATCGTACAATCAACGGTCAAATTATTGACTCATTCATAGCTTTCCCCAACGAGGAACAGGTTGTTATTGAATACAGGAATCCGATACTCGCATTTTTCAAAAAACTTTATCCGTTATACATGTATCAGGATCACATTTACATCGCGTTCGAAAAAGCCATTATGCTTCAAGGCAAGTTCGACAAAACAGGAACCATCGATGTCGGCAATAAACGGAAAAAACTTAGAAACAATCTTTACACTATTTTTAATAAATTTTTTCCGAAACTATACTGGCTTTTCTGCAAATATCACGGCGCAATAATCGCCTTGCACAATCAGTCCCGCATTGAAGAAATTTTATTGATCGGTCCTGACATGAAACCGGGTTTCCGCGTCGCGGCCGCTCCAAGCCAAATTGACCCTGAAAACATCAACCGCATTGTTGATGAAAAAAATGAAAGTGAAAAACAGGAAAGTGAAAAGGCGAAACAGATTCTGAAAAAGACCACCCAGGAAACAATACCTCCTCACATCATGAAAGGTCTTAATGAAATGAAAAAAATGCATCTTCCCGCTTTATTTAAAAAATATGCCGAGAAAGATGATATGCTGAAAAAAATCGGAATGAATGACAAAGTAATGCTTACTTTTCTTTTCTTTAGTGAATTCGATCATGAACTTTCGTTTTTACTGACAACAAACAAAATTAAATATCAGCCTACATTTGATAAAAATCAGAAAAAGATTGTCTACAAAGCGATTTTTGAAAACTTTTTCAATAAAATCAATCCCGTATATGACGCTTTCAAGCAATATTTCGCGGCTGTCGAATCATTTAACTCCGCTGTCGCCGACAAACCGATTTCCAATGAGCAGTACATGAAATATTCAAAACGTATTACCGAGACCGAAAAAGAAAAAAAACTTCGGGGAACAAACGCGCGAAGTCTCGTTTCAAACTACATGCTGAAGCTTGCCGAGCATCTTGAATTTGTTTTAAAAGACATTAATAGTTTAAACCGAATCGTTGAAAATTCCAAAACCCTGCTCGTATTTGATAAAGGAGTAGAAGAGAACAAACTAATTCGCGGAATGACGATTGCGCAGGCATTTGAGTTTCTTTATAATTTTACTTCTGCGTTCAAATATAAACTTTCGCCGGCTGGAAATTTATCGGGTGAAATTGAAATCGGAGAAAACGGTATTTCATCTGAACAGACTGATCAGGCTCCTGCCGTTCAATTAACTGATAATGTTCCTGAAGATGAGCTGATTGATGATGACATCAAAGTTTTTTCCGCCAATGAAGCACCATTGAAAAATAAGAAATCTAAAGATCTTGAAGGTTCACTCATGAGCGAACTTGATGACCTGGATGATATGCTTTAAGCGTTTCGTTTTTCTTCATTTCCGCATTTCTACGTGAAAATATTTCATCACGGGATGCGGAAAAATTTTCATCTCTAAATGGAACTGCCTTTTCGTTTGAACAAATTTCAGTCAGCTCATTACCGGAAATCTCATTAAGCACGCCTTGTTTTTTAAAACAAAGAGTCCCTTCTTTTTGAAATTTA
>JBFZEW010000445.1:0-9090 GCA_041306665.1 Spirochaetota bacterium
CGAATGGAAATAATGAAAGAAATGCCAGCTTGAAAAACTGAAACGCGAAAGGAATTCCGATTATTGTCACAAATGACAGAATACCCGCTATGAAATATTCAAAGAAAAGAAAAATTCCGCCGCCGAAAATTATCCATAAAAAATTACCCAGAAATGACATGTTATCTCCTTTTATTTAATATTTCTACCGGCATTAGTATTGTTTATTAATGCTCCTAAACGTTTTCAATGTTAGTTTAAATAATTATAAATACCTGTTTTATCAACGTTTGCGCCTGTAATTAAGTTTCAAAGTATTTATCTTCAGAACTTTCTGAGTTATATGTTGATGTTATTGTAATATTGTTACGCTGGAAATATGGCAAATAAAAATTTATTGTAATAATTCGTGAAAGATGATAAATTAAATAATTCTAAGTAATCGCGGCATATTCAATGAAGCTACAAAAAAACTTTTTTTTATTTAGAGATTTATTTAAACTGAGCGTGTTGGTTCTGTTTTGGACTACTTTTGTCGTCTCATTAGTCCTGAATGCTCAGAAAAACGAAAAACTTCGAATTCAGCTCATGCTTACTAATCAGGCAAGGGCGTTTTTCAGTGAAGTTGTTCTCACAAGATCATGGAATGCTTCGCATGGCGGAGTTTATGTTTTCGTAAATGAATCGACTTCTCCGAATCCGTATCTTGATGATCCGGAACGTGATATAAAACTTCAAGATGGAAGAATACTTACAAAAATAAATCCAGCTTTTATGACGCGGCAGATAGCCGAATTGGCTGAAGAAAAAAATAACATCCGATTTCATATAACGTCTCTAAACCCGATTCGTCCGGCAAATAAAGCGAATGAGTGGGAATCTGCTGCGCTTGAAAAGTTTGAATCCGGGGTGATGGAATATACCGAATCGATTACATTAGCGGACGATTTTATTTTCCGTTACATGGCTCCGCTTGTTACAGAAAAATCATGCTTGAAATGTCATTCCAAGCAGGGCTATAAAGTCGGAGAAATCCGCGGTGGAATAAGTATTACGATTCCCGGTAAAAGAGTATTGGAAATTTCCGAGCTTACCAACCGTCCGCAGGTTTTGGGTTACATTGTCACCTGGATTTTGGGAATGCTGTTTCTGATTGTGCTTTTTATAAATTTAATTTATCAGAAGACCAAAGCTGAAGCTGCAAACGCCGCGAAAAGTGATTTTATCGCGCACATGAGCCATGACATCCGTACGCCGCTCAGCAATATGCTCGGTATTCTGCAGATACTCAAAGAAGATAACAATGAAGATCAATCACATGAGGCACGGAAGAGTCTCATTGAGATGGCTGAATCATCGGGAGAAAATCTTTTTTCAATTATCAGCGATATAATCGACATGAAAGAAATTGAATCGGGAAAATACCGCATCAATGAAAAGAATTTTCGAATTGAAGATTTGATCGTGTCGCTTCAGTCTTTATTCAAACTTGAAATGGAAAAACGTAAAATTACATTTGTTTATGAAATTGATGGAAATCTTTCAGGAGTAATAAAAAGCGATGAAATTAAAATACGGCACATACTCCTGAATTTAATCGGAAATTCCATCAAGTATACAGAAAAAGGACTGATCTCCGTTAAATTTCATTTGCTTGAAACAAAAACACGTATTTTGAATGTCCAGGCAGTTGTTGAGGACACAGGTGTCGGAATACCGGCGAACGATCTGAAAAACATCGTGAAGCCTTTTGAACGCGTAAAAAAATATATAGGCAAGGTTCAGGGGACAGGTCTTGGGCTTTCAATTGTAAATAAGCTTGTATCTATTCTCGGAGGTGTTTTGGAAATCGAATCGGAAGAGGGCAGCGGAACAAAAATATCTTTTACTTTCCGAGCCTATAAATCCGATGAAAGTTTTTTATCGGATGATTTTGAAAAACATGACACCCGTACTTATTCGATTTTGCTTGCTGATGATGACGCGATTGGAAGAAAAATGGTCGAGATAATTCTTAAAAAACTTGGTCATAATGTTGAAACCGTCAGTGACGGCAGTGAGGTTATCGAAAAAATGATCCATGAAAAGTATGATTTAATTCTCATGGATATTGAAATGCAGAATATGAACGGTATTCAGACTGTGCGGCACATCAGGGAAACTCTGAAAAATAAGAACATTCCGATAATTGCTGTTACCGCTAACGCTATAATTGAAAATTTGAATGAATACGTAAAATACGGATTTAATTCATGGCTGGTTAAACCTGTTCAGATGAAGGATCTTCAGAATAAAATTACTGAAATCATGAAAAAATAATCAGACAGTTTTAATTTTGTAAAGAGTGTGCGATCGCGGATTTTCTTCCGAGCAGCTGTTTTTAAATGCGCAATTTTTACAGATATATTCTTCAGTAGTGATTTTTTCAATGAGTTTTTTTGAGACAAGAAGTTCTAATCCTGCTTCGATCATGTTTATATCTTCATTAAGACTGAATGCGAGCTGACGGGATGAAAGCTGACCATTCCGGACGAGTTCATTTTTAATTTTTGAAATCAGCATTCATCCTCCCTGCATATTTTTTTGATCTCGGTTTGTTTTCCCAGGATTGAAAAGAATACGTAAATAGCAGCCATGATTAATAATGCTGTTAAAATTAAAAATAAATTGCGTCCGACAGTGATTTGATAGAATAATGTTGATATTGTCCAAGCAAGAATCGTGAGATAAGTTACTGATATTATTCCAAGTTTATATCCGATTTCCCTGAAGATTGCCCCTGTTGCCGCAAGGCATGGAAAGTAAATTAAAATGAAGAGCAGATATGAATAAGCCTGCCATTTGCCTTTTAAAAAATGGTTCCTCAATTCGGGGATTATTTTATCTGACTGCTTGTCATTCCGCATGATGTTTGTGGCTGAACTTTCATCTTTGAAAAGATTAAAAGGGTCAATTGTATTTTCCGCTGCAATTTTTAAATTGATAGGAATTGTCATGAATGCTTCTTTAACGGATTTCGCAAAATCAAATTCCGTGTTGTCGCTCGTGATATCATTGTTTAACTGGCTATAAAGAGATGTAAGCGTTCCGATGACTGCCTCTTTCGCGAAAATTCCAGTAAAAAGCGCCACACTCGCCGGCCAGTTGTCTTTTTCAATTCCCATTGGAGTAAAAACGGGAGTAATTATTTTACCAATTTGTGATAGAACCGATTTTTCTTTTCCTTCATTTCCGAAGGTCAAATCTGTTCCAAGAGAGTTGATAAATGAAAGAATCATGATTCCGATTATAATTATCTTTCCGGCATCTTTAATGAATATTTTCAGACGGTTCCATGTGTGAATCATTATGTGCTTAAACCGTGGATAATTATACGTAGGAAGTTCCATGACGAAATATGTAACTTCGCCTTTAAAAACTTTTTTCTTTAAAAGAATACCTGTACCGATTGAAAGAGCAATTCCTGTTAAGTAAAGCGAGAACACGATAAGTCCCGATGAATTTCCGAAAAATGCAGCGGCGAATATCGCATAGACGGGGAGTCTGGCGCCGCAGGACATGAAAGGCGTCATAAATACTGTCATTACCCTGTCGCGGTAATTATCGAGAGTTCTCGTTGCCATGATTGCTGGAACAGTGCATCCAAAACCGACGATCATCGGCACGAAAGATTTTCCGGGAAGGCCCATGTGCCTCATGAGTCTGTCCATGATAAACGCCGCCCTTGCCATGTAGCCCGAATCTTCAAGCAGTGCAAGCATTAGAAACATGAAAAAAATTATCGGGATAAATGTCGCAATTGTCTGAATACCGGCTCCGATTCCATTTGCAGCAATAGTGACAATCCAAGCCGGAGTATTTACTGTTTCGAGAATAACACGCAATCCATCTTTAAAAACAGCACCGGACAGCAGGTCGAAAAAATCTATCAAGGCTCCGCCAAGATTCATTGTTACAGAAAAAACAAGGAACATTACAAACATAAAGATGGGAATGCCGGTAATTTTATTAAGTACAATTTTATCGATAAGATCGGTCGTTTTCTGCTTGTTGATATGCTTCTTCTTTACTTTGGCAATCAGTCCGTGTATGAAGCCGTACCTGTAATCTGCAATAATGATGTCGGGGGATTCCCCGTGTATTTTTTCAATGGAATCCGATTCTGACATGAATTTTTTAAAAACATCCGGAGCTGTTTTTTCTGCGGAAGCAGAAACTTCTTCGTCATTTTCAAAAAGCTTGATGCATACCCATCTTGTATCTGTATTTAGTATTTTTGCTGTTTCTGAAAAAAGCGATATAAAGCGGGATATAACATTTTCAATTTCGTCAGGATATTCAATTTTTGCAGATGGAGTCAAAGGATTAACTAGTTCATATAGTATGATATCTTTTAGTTTTTCAATTTCTGTGTCTTTTGTTGCGTTCAATTCTATTACATTTATGCCGAATTGTTTTGAGAGCAATATAGAATCGATTTCAATATTATGCCTTTTAGCAATATCTATTCTGTTTAAAATGATAAGCATTGGAACTTTCATTTCAATGAGCTGTGTTGTTAAATAAAGATTTCTTTCAATGTTTGAAGCATCGATTACATTTATAATGAAATCAGCTTCGTGCGATAAAATGAAATCGCGGGCAACTTTCTCATCAACAGATGATGCAGATAATGAATAAATTCCGGGAAGGTCGACAATTTTGATTTTATCCGCTTTATTCTGAAAATAACCTTCAAGTTTTTCAACAGTTACGCCAGGCCAGTTGCCGATTATCTGTTTACCGCCTGTCAGCCCGTTAAACAGAGTTGTTTTCCCGCAATTAGGATTACCTGCTATCGCGATTGTTTTTTCTTTTTTTGAAGTCATATCATCCTGTTTGCAATCCGGATTTATTATTTTATAATCGGCTCAACTAGAATTTTAGCAGTCATGCCGCATCCGATCATGATTTTTGAATCATTAATTTTAAGAATAACGGGATATTTTGCGCCGCCCGAATTTTGAACCTCAACTTCCTGTCCTGGAATAATACCCTGGCACAGAAGTTTGTCCCTGAATTTCGTTCCTCCGGTAAAAGACACTATCCTTACCTTGGAATCCGCCTCTATTTCTGAAAGAGGAATTATTTTAGTTTTCACATTTACAGTCATATTTCACCAAAAAGTTTGATATAACTAACTTTGTTATAATAAACACATTTTTTTCAAAATTGTCAATTTTTTTTTAAATATAATCGCAATAAAATTAAATTTTTCAGAAGTTCTAAATTTATAATCGTAGTTATATTGCATTTCAGGTTTAAAAATTTCAGTGTTTACTAATTGGAATTTTCTAAAAATCAGTATTTACTATGTATTTACAGAAAAAACACCGCTTTTTTAAGATTTGTTTGAACAAGAAAGCAGTAAAATGGCAGTTTTTAAAAATTTTCTTAAATTATCATTATAGATTAGAAATAAGGAGATTTTAAATATATATGAGAACTTCTAAAAACTAAATTTTTGATGTTCCCTTGCTGGCACAAGTGCGGATAAAACCAGTACTTACGATATTACAAAAAAATGTAAATACTGGTTTTTAGAAGCGCTCATAAGTAAAATATTATTGCAAAAATATCCATTTTATGAATAATTATCCTGTTAGCAGGTGAATTGATGGAAAAAAATATTAAAAAAATATTAATTGTGAATTATGAATTTCCTCCTTTAGGCGGCGGCGGCGGTGTAGCGACTTATGACCTCGCGCTCGAATGGAAAAAAACCTGCCAGGTTGATGTGCTTACTTCGTCATTTCTTGATTTGCGCGGTTATGAAAATGTCGAGAACATAAATGTGTATCGTGTAAAAATACTTTTCAGAAAATCGAGAGACGCGGCGACTTTTACTTCAATGGCATCATTCGTTTTTTTTGGATTTTTTACCGGTCTTTCTCTCATGCGCAAAAATAAATACGATGTTATAAATACTCATTTCGCGGTTCCTACTGGTCCACTAGGCAATGTTCTCAGTAAGCTGTTCCGTGTTCCGAATGTTCTGTCTCTTCACGGAGGAGACATTTACGATCCATCAAAAAAAATGTCGCCTCATAAAAGTCCTGTTTTCAAAAGAGTTGTAAATTACATTTTAAATAAGGCAGATGTGCTTGTCGCCCAGTCAAGTAACACGCGAGACAACGCGATGCAGTATTATAATGTTAAAAAGGAAATTCAAATTATTCCGCTTGCATATCATCCCCCGGTTCTGCCGGTTACAGACAGGAAAAAATTAAACATAGATAAAAATGAATTTATCGTTACAACTGTCGGGCGGGTAATCAAGCGAAAAGCAATCGATACTGCAATTAGGGCAATTGCAGGAATTAAAGATAAAAACGTCAAATTATATGTAATGGGCGACGGCCCCGAAAAAGAAAATCTGCAGAATCTCGCGGCTGAATTAAAAATTTCAGATCGTATTGTTTTTCTTGGCTTTGTGGATGATGAAGTAAAATATAAGTATCTGAAAGTATCGGATATTTTCATAATGACTTCTCTGCATGAAGGATTTGGAATTGTTTTTATGGAAGCAATGTATGCGGGTCTTCCAATTGTGTGCACTAATCACGGCGGGCAGGTAGATTTTCTTTTTCATGAAAAAAACGCATTATTGATTAATGTCGGCGATGTCGATAATTGCCGAAAATCAATTGAAAGAATCAAAAAAGATGATAAGCTTTCGGCATTATTCAGAACGAATAATAAAAAAGATGTTAAAAAGTTTTATGCGGAAAATGTAGCGTTGCAGTACATGGATATATTCAACAGAATTGCTGGAGCATAATTTGAATTACAGAATTGGACTGTTGTCGCAGAACAACGAAGTGCAGTTGTCGGCAAAGGAAAATGCGGGCATTAGCATTGTATTGAAATATAAAAATTCTGACGTTATTAAAACAGAGGAAATAGACATTCTTTTGATTGATATAGAGATGTACACTGACGAAGAATCAGTACAGTACTTTCTCTCTAAAATCAGGAAAAAAATACTTACAGTACCGGTAATTCTGCTGCTTAGAACAAGTCAGGAAGAGATTGTCGATTTTGAATGGTTTTTCGATGATTTCATTTTGTTCCCGTTCAGAAAAGGCGAACTTGAAATGCGTGTTGAAAAACTGCTGAAAAATACTGTGTTTAACGAGAATGAGTTTTTGATTGAAATCGGCCAGCTTTTGATAAATTTAAAAGAATATTCTGTCTGTAAAAGCGGAGAAAAAATAGATTTTACCTACAAGGAATTTGAACTTCTCCGGTTTATGATAGAAAACAGCGGACAGACTTTTTCACGGAAAGATCTTCTAAATAAAATCTGGGGTATTGAATATATCGGAGGCACCAGAACTGTCGATGTGCATATACGAAGGCTTCGAAGCAAGTTAGGGGAGGATTTCAATTCTCTAATTGAAACTGTCCGTAATGTCGGATACCGCTGCGTTGAGATGAAAAAAAAATAAAATCATGAGGGAACTTCGAAAAACCAATGTTTTGATGTTCCCGTGCCGGCACTAATTTTGAAAATGCCCATAATAGGGCAACATAGATATGCTTAAATATTAAGTATAATATTTACTTGATTATTTTTCGGCAGTATATAAAAGTGATTTTACATAAAAATTGAGGTTAAAACAGGATTAAAGAATGAACCAACAGAAGAAAAAAATTTCAACCGTCCTTGAAGTTGCAATGACCGAAGATCTTACCGCCTACGGAGATCTCCTGAAGACTATGAAGAAAAGCCTTGGTCTGCCTATTTTCGGTACACGAAAAGTTGCCGCTGCGCTGTTAAAAGAATTACTCGGTGATATTTCAACTCTTGAGTATTCAGCAGATGAATTCAAAAACAAGGGGAAAGACAAAACAATATTTGAAGATGTGAAAGACGGCAAAGTCAGATTATTCGCTAATGTAGGTAAACAGCACAAAGCTGAACCGGGTGATTTAATCAGGGAGATTGTTAAGAGATCAGGTATTGATGGGAAAAATATCGGTAAAATTGATATTCATCAAAGTTATTCATTTATTGAAATACCCGAGCAGTACGCGGAAGTTGTTCTGCTTTCTTTTGAGAATGTGCGTTTCCGCGGAGTGAGAATGGTTCTTGAGCCTGCCCGCAGAAAGAAAAAGGAAAATGAAAAATAATCAATGCGGAATCTGTTTATCAGCTAAAACAGAATTTATTGATAAAAATGAAAATTATCTGTTCTGCGGCAATTGCGGAACAGTTTTTTTTCTGAAACACAGCAATCCGGCTTATTCAGATACATACTTCACGACAGATTACCTTAAACAGTACGGCAGAACATATGCTGACGATTTTCAGACAATTTATTCCTTTTCGCTGAAGCGGTTGAGAAGAATTAAAAAAGCTCTCAGTAAATCTCCTTTAGATTCAAATCTTCTTGAAATAGGCTGCGCACTTGGATTTTTTCTAAAAGCGGCAAGTGACGAAGGTTATAAAAAGTGCGATGGAGTTGAAATTTCAAAGTTTGCCAGTGATTACGCGTCGGAACATTATAATTTTAAAGTTGAAAATGTTCCGTTTGGAAGTTTTTATTCATCGGAAAAATATGACGTAGTCTGCGGTTGGTATTATTTTGAACACGAGAAAAATGTTCCGGCTGTTCTTCAAAAAGCAGCGTCTTTTCTTGATTTGAAAGGAGTGCTTGCGTTTTCAATTCCATCGACAAACGGACCGCTATTCAGATTTAACAGGGAAAAATGGATTGAAACGCATCCTGTTGATCACAGCATGGATTTTTCACCGAAGTCAGTGAAAATGCTTTTAAAAAAGGCAGGTTTTAATAAAGTCTACATCTATCCTGCAGGTATTCACGCAGACAGAGTGTTTACTAAAACTTTAATTTACTTTCCGGCAGTAAGTTTTTTTTATAAATTGTATTCGCATATTTTTAAATTCTCTGATACAATCGAGATCTATGCAGTTAAAAAATAACTGAACGGGAGTTGTTATGGAAATTTCCTCTCATTATTATGGAGTTCTCGCGCTGTGTCTTTCAAAAAATATGAAATTTGAAACTGCCATTAGAATAGCCTATGCTTCGTATTACGTTGATG
>JBFZEW010000446.1:0-7029 GCA_041306665.1 Spirochaetota bacterium
GCGACTGTAATGCCTTCCGTCGAGAATCTTGCTGAAATAATGGAGGACATGAAATCAGTTATTTTTCCCGGATATTTCGGAAACTCGGACATGGAATCATATTCTATTGAATATCACATCGGCGCGACTCTTGATAAAATATATACTAAACTGAAAAAGGAAATTAAAAGAGGTTACTGTTTCAGCTGCGCTGAAGACGGTAAGGTCGACTGTATAAACTGTGATGAAACATCTGAGAGATCAATCGAAAAGCTTATCTGCGCGCTTCCGCGGATACGGCATCTTCTTGGCACGGACGCTCTTGCCGCATTTGAAGGCGATCCGGCAAGCCGCAGCGTGGGAGAAACAATTTTCAGCTATCCGAGCATCAAAGCATTGACCAATTACCGGATTGCGCACGAACTGTTTATTCTAGGTGTACCGCTCATTCCCCGGATAATTTCCGAGCTGGCGCATTCCGAAACAGGAATTGATATTCATCCGGGCGCGCAGATCGGCGAAAAGTTTTTCATTGATCATGGAACGGGAGTCGTAATCGGCGAGACTTGTGTAATCGGGACAAATGTAAGGCTTTATCAGGGTGTAACGCTTGGAGCAAAAAGTTTTCCGCTTGATGAACAGGGAAATCCGATAAAAGGAATCGCGCGCCACCCGATAGTTGAAGACGATGTCGTAATTTATTCCGGCGCCACGATTTTAGGCAGAATTACGCTTGGCAAGGGCTGTCAAATCGGCGGAAATGTTTGGCTTACAGAATCGGTCGCGCCTGGTTCCGTAGTTCGCGCGAGTTTCGGAAAATAAGGGAATTTCAAAAAACTAATTTTTGATGTTCCCTTGTCGGCACAAATACTGGTTACATTAACGGTTGTGATGATAAAAGGACTTTAGTTTTTGGAAAAATTATTATACTTTCTGTGAAACATTTTTACTGAAATGAAAGCTGTTACAGGGATGCAGAAAAACATTGCAATACTGCCGATCAGTGATTTTATGATTTCTGAAAGTACAGGATTGTAATTTAAAATCATCATAAATGGCATTTCAGAATTGAATTTCAGGGAAATAATCAGAATGAGTGAAAGTGAACTACCGACATAGGCAAGCACAAGAGTGTTAACCATTGAACCTAAAATATCTTTCCCGATTGTAAAAACCGATTTAAACGCTTCCTTGTCGCTAATTTCAGGTTTTGCCTGATATATTTCATTTGTCGCCGAAGCAATTGAAACAGAGACATCCATCACTGCTCCGAGAGCAGCGATTATCATTCCTGATAAAGCAAGATGTTTCAGATTAACGGTGATATCGGATGCATAATGTACGATAAGCATGTCGTCTGTTATTATTCCGGAAAGATGCATTATAGAGCCGCATAAAAGAGCGAGCAGCGCGGCGAGCAGAATTCCTGAAGATGATCCAAGAATTGCGGCGGCTGTTTTAAGCTTTAAGCCTGTTATTACCGGTAGAGTAATTAATATTGAAATTAAGGATATTAAAATTGAAAGCATAAGCGGAGAGTAGCCTTTTAAAGTTAATGGAATAAATATTGTGAAGATAAGAATGATTGTAACTATCAGTGATACCAGCGAAAAAAATCCTTTCAGTCTTCCAATCGCGACTATCAGCAGGAAAGTAAACGCCGCAAGAACAATCATTGAAAAAGAATTATCAATGTCATAAAGAGAAATAAATTCAGGAACATCAGGGTTGGATTCGTTTTGAGTTATCGCTATAAAAATCTTATTCCCTTTTTGATATTTTACATCCTGAGGCATTGAATCTTCACCCTGAAATGCAATTTGTTTTGTCTGGCCTTTAAATTTACCGTTAAGTACTTTCAGTATAAATAATGTTTCGAATAATCTGGTTGAATCTTCTGTTACTATATCTTTTTTAATGATATCAATAATTTCAGCTTTTGCATAAGTACGGTTTTCAATGTCCTGAAACGCGTGAAGATTAAGCGGAATTAATACTAAAAATACTGATAAAATCCAATTTTTCATGATACAATCCTTTTATTGTCAAATGTTAATCCCTTGTGTTAAAAAATCAATTGACTTTTTAATGAAATTGGATAATTATACATGGAAATCGGAGTATTGGATGAAACGGCAGGAAATAAAAGTTGAAATAAAGGTTGATGATGAAACTGCTTCCGGAAAGTTCACCAATTTCAGTAATATCACGCAATCCAATGAAGAATTTATTCTTGATTTCATATTTATTAATCCGTCTCCGGCACCGGGATTCGGGAAATTGGTTTCAAGAAACATAATGACGCCTGGTCACGCGAAAAGATTTATGACAGCTCTCGCTGAACAGATTGCTAATTACGAAAGGCATTTTGGTGAAATAAAAATGCATGTTAATGAAGACGAAAACAAAGTTATTCAATGAACGGTGCTGAAATGAGCGAAGAGAAAAAAAATATTATTGTTTTAAAAACGAAAATTGATGTTCCGGCATTGAACTCCACTGCGCTGATGATGCTTTTTCTTGATTACGGGCAGAAAAAATTCATTAAAATTTCCACTCTGACGATTAGCGGTCATCACTTGTTTGAAGTTGATATCAAAGAAAAAATTCTTCAAGTCATACCTAAAATGATTCATGGTCAAGAGGAATATACCGTCAACCGTGATTATGATTTAAAACTTAAAAACGGAATGACGGCTGTTCTTGATCCGCAAAATGCTGAAAAATTAATTAACGCTCTTTCCGCGAAGGACGTGGCTGTTGTCGATAATTTTCTTAGAGGCAACATACGAAAAGTTTTAGCGGAGGATAAAGTCGAACTTAAATTCGCGATTGAGCAGGTCGGCAATTCGGTTTTTAACTATCTTCAGACTATTGAAACTCTTGAACACATGACATTTGCGCAGAAGATTGAAATTGTAAAAAAATTTAATGGCGGAAAAAAGGAAATAGCAGATAAAATTCTTAAAGACAGCATAAATGACGTGCTCATTGTTAAAATTTCCGCGGTTAATTCTGGAATGAACATTCTGATAGTAGTATATATCAGCATTGAAACTAAAGTCGTCGTAAAAACTGAAATTGCTGCTGTCAAAACTGAAGTAAATTTGAATGTCCGATCGACATTTGTCGATTTTATTGCGGGTGTGCATGATCTCATGGCTTCATCCGATAACGCCATGGGAATAAAAATTGATTCCCTAATCAAATCTCTTGTTTCTGACACAATTATTTCCGTTACAAAGGGTCTAAACGATGAAAAAATTACCCAATTTGTGAAAGCCGCTTTTAATTCGATTCTTCCTTCCGCAAAAATTGAAGCATCCGCCGATTTAATAAATTCGCTTTTTCTGTATGGAATGGTTGATTTTAGTTCAATGTCGGAAAAAACAAACGCCGATAGTGATGCGAAGAAAAATCTGAAAGCTGTTGACATAAAACTTGTATTGTCTCCGTCAAAAGGTAAAAGTCTTCTTAAACTCAATCCCGGTGATAAAATATTTGTCATTCCCGATAAGGAAACTCCTTCCGGTAAGAAAATGATTGATCAGCTTAAACTTGAGGTTGAAGGTAAAATTAAACATCTTGTCGTTCCTCTGCACGAAGTAAAAAAGGACGCTCAAAACGGTTATGAGGTGCTTGTGAAAATGAGCGCTGATCTTTACGGAAAGAGTTATGAGGAACAGGACGTAAGGGTTAAATTTGTCGAGACTGATGAGCCTGTTGAAAATAAAGGGAAGATGAGCATTGTTGTGGGACTTGCGGCAGGTTTTCTTGTAATCGCAGCCACCGTATTTATTATTGTCATGGTAATATGATTTCATGAGAGCACTTATTCTGGCATCTTTTCTTTTATTAAGTACTCAATTCGATGATAAACGGCTTATTCTCTATCATGATTTGCATCAGCTTTATATTCAATGGAATGACGGATTTTTCAACAGCAAACATTTTTACAGAATGTTGATTAATGAAAAATTATATAAATCAATTAAACTTGAAATTAAAACGCCTGAGGATTATCTTTGGATTAACATGGATGAGGAATTCAGATGTGTGTTCATGTTCGGCGATTGGCTTGTAATCAGAACAATTTTAACTGAAGAACAATATAAAATTTTATATAAAAAAGAAAAAAGTTACCGGGTCTGGTATCAAAGCAAAGAAATTTTCGGAGTCGAAGGAGTGATTCATGACTATTCGCTTGATGAATCGGTAGATAAAGAAAAAGTTACTTTATATTTAAAGAATGTCAAATTGGTTCAGAATGAAAAAGACCGGATTAAAAAAGAGCTTGAAAATAAACAGTAGTTTCATCAGATAGTTATTTTCCAAAGGAGAAATATAATGTGCGGTATAATCGGATATATAGGCAATAAAAATGCGGGTCGCGTTTTAATAAACGGACTTAAGC
Source organism: Spirochaetota bacterium (assembly GCA_041306665.1). GTDB lineage: Bacteria > Spirochaetota > UBA4802 > UBA4802 > JAFGJZ01 > JAFGJZ01. The sequence goes on from JBFZEW010000446.1 coordinate 4,394, forward strand.
GAATGGAATACAGAGGATATGACTCGTCTGGTATTGCATTAATAAACGGCGGACTTGAAGTTAAAAAGAAGAAGGGTAAAATATCCGAGCTGGAAAGCATTGTTGATCTTGCGAAATATGACAATTATTTTACCGGTATCGGCCACACAAGGTGGGCAACTCACGGAGAACCGTCGGATGTCAACTCACACCCTCATGTAAGCAAAAACGGAAAAATTGCAATTGTACATAATGGAATTATTGAGAATTATTCTGTTTTAAAAAATACATTGATATCAAAAGGCTATGAATTTAAATCACAGACCGATTCTGAAGTAATCACAAACCTTATCGAATATTATACTGAAAAGACAGGGGATTATCTTGACGGCATCTTATTCGCTCTCAGCAGACTCGAAGGAACATATGGACTGGCAATTGTAAACAGCGATTATCCTGATATGATATATTCCGCGAGAAAGGGAAGTCCTGTAATTATCGGGCTTGGCGAAAATGATATCATTGTAGCAAGCGACATTTCCGCAATTATAGAGCATACCCGTAAAGTTATATATGTTGAAGACGGCGATGTCGTTGAAATAACAAAAAACGGGATTCAGACTTATGATATCGGTAAAAATAAAATCGATAAAACAATTGAAAATATTGACTGGGAAATAAAAGGAATTGAAAAACAGGGATTTGATCATTTCATGCTTAAAGAAATTTTCGAACAGACTGACACGATTAGAAATGCATTCCGCGGACGTATTCTTCATGAATTCGGAACTTCAAAACTCGATGGTCTTAATCTGACCGCGGATGACATGAAGAAAATTAAAAAAGTCATTTTTATCGCTTGCGGAACATCATGGCACGCCGGCCTTGTCGGTGAATATTTAATTGAAGAATTTGCCGGAATTCCTGTTGAAGTTGAATATGCTTCTGAATTCCGTTACAGAAGACCGATTCTTTCTGAAAGCGATCTGGTCGTTGTTATCAGCCAGTCAGGCGAAACAGCTGATACGCTGGCCGCAATGAGAGAGGCAAAAGCAAGGGGTGTTAAAGTTCTTGGCGTAACAAACGTTGTCGGAAGCGCAATCGCGCGTGAAAGTGACGGCGGTGCGTACATTCACGCGGGTCCTGAAATCGGTGTCGCGTCAACAAAAGCGTTTACGTCGCAAGTGACAGTACTTATTCTCGCTGCGATACTTTTAGGAAGACGCACATTTTTAACAAGAGAAACGGGATTAAAATATCTTCAAGACCTTGAAAGAATCCCTGAACTGGTCGGAAAAATTCTTAAAGATGTTGATCACATTAAAAAAGTCGCTGTGAAATATTCCAAAGCCACGAATTTTCTTTATCTCGGGCGGGGAGTTCATTTTCCAGTCGCTCTTGAGGGTGCTTTAAAACTGAAAGAAATATCATACATTCATGCTGAAGGATATCCAGCTGCGGAAATGAAGCACGGTCCAATTGCGCTAATCGACGAAAATATGCCTGTTGTGTTTATCGCGACTAATGATGAGGTTTACAGCAAGGTTTTGTCAAACATGCAGGAAGTCAAGGCAAGGGGCGGAAAAATCATTACTATTGCAACTGAAGGCGATGAGGAAATAAAAAAATTCAGTGATGATGTGATTTATATTCCTGCATCGGAAAAAATCACATCGCCTCTGCTTACAGTAATTCCTTTGCAGCTTTTATCCTACTTTATTGCGGTGGAAAGAGGCTGTGACGTTGACCAGCCGAGGAATTTGGCGAAAAGCGTTACTGTTGAATAAAAATTAAGATTTTATCATAATTTACTTTACAATTATGAATTATATATCTTTAATGAAAAAAACTTGTTACAGGTGGATTGAAATGATAATTATTGAAAGCCTGAATTACGTAAGTATATCCGTCAGTGATATAGAAAATTCAGTGAAATTTTACAAAGATTTATTTGAATTTGATGTTCTAGAAAAACAAAGCGGCTCAAAAGAGGCTGTACTTCAAATCGGTGATTTTTTACTCAGATTATGCCAGATAGATGATTATTCTAAAAACAGCAGAAAAGAGGACTATCTTTGTTTTACTGTCGATGAAGATGATTTTGAAGATATTATCGATGAAGTCGAAGAAAGTAAAATTCCTGTTGTTTTCGGACCGGAAAACATTCGAAACGGACAGAAAATCATAATTTCAGATCCGGATGGCAATAAAATCGCTCTTAGTTATGTAAGCTGATCGCAAACAAATAACTGCATATAAAAGACAGCTTTTTAAGGCTGTCTTTTTAATTTCCTGGTATGAATAAAATGGATATATTTAAAGACGCGCTGGATAAAAGGAAACATCTTCTCGGATTACAAAGTGAAACCTGTATTAGACTTTTTTCGGGAATATTCGGTGAGGAAGAAACATTAACTATTGACCTTTATGGTGAATACATTCTGCTTCAGAACTTTTCGGCGGAAAGTCAGTTCGATGAACAAAGTTTCATTGAAAATTACCTGTCCATTCTTTCTCAAAATAAAATTGAGGTTAAAGGAATTCTAATTAAAGACAGAAGCAAATCCGCAGATTTGAAAAATCTCATGGAAGTCCGTAAAAGCAGACTTGTTTACGGCGTAATTCCCTCTGATGATTATACTGTCATGCATAACGGA
>JBFZEW010000447.1:0-3469 GCA_041306665.1 Spirochaetota bacterium
CGCTTTTTAATCAGCGTGATTTCATAGAGACTGGTCTCCGCAATGCGCGCGAAGACAGAATTTTTTATATCAAACTCGCAATGAAATTAGGCTGGTCAGTCGATAGAGTACATGATCTTACGCTGATTGATCCATGGTTTCTATATCAGATTGAGGAACTTGTCGAAGCTGAAAGCAGATTCGTGGAAGATGTCAGGCTTAGCGGACTTACGGTCAATAATGTTTTTAAAATGAAAAAACTCGGCTTTTCTGACCGTCAGCTTGCATATCTTATCGATTCAGAACTATTAACGAGACTTTATGACAAAGGTCCTGACGGTCAAAGAGATTACGTGAAGACTCTAAAAAGCCGTGAAAGCGCTGTAAGGGCTTTCAGAAATTCTAATTCAATTAAACCAGGATTCAGACTTGTCGATACCTGCGCAGGTGAATTCGAAGCATATACTCCGTATTATTATTCGGCATACGATAATGATAATGAAGTGAAAGTTACGGATAAGCGGAAAGTAATGATTTTAGGCGGAGGACCGAACAGAATCGGTCAGGGAATTGAATTTGACTACTGTTGCTGTCATGCTTCATACGCGTTGAAGGAGCTTGGAATTGAGTCCATCATGGTAAATTCGAATCCTGAAACTGTATCAACGGATTATGACACGTCTGATAAACTATATTTTGAACCCTTGACTCTTGAAGATATTCTTCACATTTATGAAACTGAAAAACCTGAAGGCATCATTGTGCAATTCGGCGGACAGACCCCGCTTCGCCTGGCAAAACAGCTTGAAGAGAACGGCGTAAGAATTCTTGGAACGTCAACCGAATCAATAGACAGAGCTGAAGACAGAGAAAAATTTTCCGAAGTAGTTTCGAAACTTAATCTTAATCAGCCGCAAAATGGAATGGCTTTCTGCGAATCTGATGCTTTGAAAATAGCCACCGAAATCGGATATCCTGTTCTTGCGCGTCCAAGCTATGTTCTTGGCGGCCGGGCGATGGCGATAATTTATGATGAAGAAAGTTTAATGGAATATATTACGACCGCGGTTGATATTTCGCCGGAGCATCCTGTTCTTGTCGATAAGTTTCTGGAAGATGCTCTTGAAGTTGACGTTGACGCGCTCTGTGACGGTGAACAGGTCTATATTGGAGCAATCATGCGGCACATTGAGCAGGCAGGCGTTCACTCCGGAGATTCTTCCTGCATAATACCTCCGATTGGAATTAAAGAAGAAGTACTTAAAGAAATTGAAAAGCAGACAAAAGCTCTCGCGATGGAGCTGAACGTACGCGGACTGATTAACATTCAATTCGCGCTTAAGAATGATGTTGTTTTTGTGCTTGAAGTTAATCCGCGTGCGTCCCGGACAGTACCATTCGTATCAAAAGCTAAAGGCATACCTCTTGCGAAAATAGCGCTTAAACTGATGCTCGGGCATAAACTAACCGAATTCGGACTGAAGGACAGAATTGAAGCTCCATACGTTTGCGTAAAAGAAGCGGTTCTTCCTTTCAATAAATTTCCGGGAGTTGATACAATTCTGACTCCGGAAATGAAATCTACCGGTGAAGTAATGGGGATAGCAAAAGATTTCGGCGAAGCGTTCTATAAAAGTACGCTCGCAGCTGGCGATAGACTGCCGATGAAAGGAAATATATTCGTGAGTTTTAACGACAGAAGCAAGGATGAGTTGAATGAGGAAATGCGCAAGCTTACTTCTCTCGGATTCAAAATCATCGCTACGTCCGGTACGGCGAGATATTTAAAAGAAAATAATGTTGAATGCATTGAAGTTTTTAAAGTTCATGAAGGAAGGCCGAATGTTCTGGACATGGTAAAAAACGGAGACATTCATTTAATATTCAACACTCCGCGCGGAAAAATTCCTAAGACTGACAGTAACTCGATCCGACAGGTCGCGGTACGTCATAAAATTCCTATTATTACAACAGGAGCTGCGATTAAAGCCGCGGTAACTGGAATCGAACGTATGGTGAAAAATAACAACATTTCAGTAATGTCAATTCAGGAATATCATAAAGAGGTGAAACGATGAGTGAATTCGATTCTTCTGCTCTTAACGGAATGATTGAAAAACTCGCGCTTTTAATCGCGGATTCCATTGATGATGAAAAAAATACTGCTTTAATAGGAATTCAAACCAGAGGCGTGCATATTGCTGATCGTGTAAAGAATATCATTAAACAGAAAAAAGGATTCAATCTTTTAACGGGTAAAGTAGATGTCACGCTTTTCCGTGATGATATAAACCGCCGTGCTGTTTTACCGCGCATCAAGGAAACTTCAATCGGCTTTGACATTGACGGAAAAAAAATTATTCTGATTGATGATGTTCTTTTTACAGGCAGAACAATTAAAGCGGCCATTGAGGATGTTACTTCATTCGGCAGGCCTGAGTTCATTCGTCTCGCGGTAATTGTCGACCGCGGCCACAGAGAGTTTCCGATTCAGCCGGATTTCTGCGCGGAAGTAATTGCCACCGCTAAACATGATTCAGTGCGCGTCCGCTTGACGGAAGTTGATGGAAATGACTCTATTGAAATTAAAAAATGAAGACTGATTTAAAATGCATCGGCTGCTTTGTTAATCAGATGATTTCCGCAGTAAGCAGACTTGATGCGGATTCTGACAAAAAAAGATTAATCGTTAGCGAAATGCTGAAATATATTTCGCAGATTAATTTTTCCGATCCGGCTCCTGTCGCTGCGAAACACATGTATTCTGAATTTTCAAAAATTACAGGTGTATGTGATCCTTTTAGTGAAATAAAAAAGCGCAGCAATGAACTTGGAAAACAAATCGTAAAAGACATCGAAATTATTTTCAACAGCCTGAATGCTGATGAAAATGATAAATTTACATCAGCAGTGAAATATTTAATTTCCGCGAACATCATTGATTACGGCGCGCATGCAGATCTTACTGAGGAATACATAATCAATGAAATGAAATCACTGAATGAAAAATATATTGATTTGTCCGCCGTTGAAAAGTTCAGACGTGATATTGAAATGTCTGAAAAGATACTTTACATTGGCGACAACGCCGGTGAAATAATGGTTGATTCATATTTTATACGTACATTTTTGAATGATAAAATTGTTACATTCTGTACAAGAGGCTTTCCGGTAATTAATGATGTTACTGAAGATGATGCTTATTCAGCCCGAATCCATAATTACGCAGAAATTATAAACACGGGAGATTCTACTCCGGGTGTTGATATTTCAGTAATGCCGGATAATCTTGTTCGTGCTTTCAGCGAGGCAGATATTATTATTGCTAAAGGGCAGGGGAATTTTGAGACACTGGGCGAGGCAAGCGTAAAAAAACAGATTTCATCATTATATGGCGTTGAAATTAATGCCACGCTTTATTGCTTATTCAAAGCAAAATGCCCGCATGTCGCGGATTATGTGCAAAAATCCCTGGGAAGCATGGTAATTC
>JBFZEW010000448.1:0-2837 GCA_041306665.1 Spirochaetota bacterium
CGGGAAAACGAATAATTTTTTTAAATGCTCAAAATCAGCACGAACTTCCCTGTAGGGCATGTAACCTCCGAAATGTATTACATTCTAAATATATCCTCAAAAATTAAAAGTTTTTTTTTAAAGAAATACAGAAAGTTGTCGATATTAATGATGCAGGGTTAACTTAAAGAGGAGATTGCATCATGAATCAAATTGAAAATAAGTGGACATTTCCGGAAAAAATCAGCTTCACTGACGCCTACACTTATTACAGTAAAATTGAATCAGACAGACATATTCCCGAAGTCCTGCTGGATTGCACAAGAATTTCAGAGATTCACGCTTCATTTCTCGGATTTCTTATCACGCTGCGCGAAAAAGTACAGAAAAGCAATGGAATACTTTTATTAAACTGTTCGGAATATATGGATAAAATTCTTCATGAAAAAGATCTTTGTGATTATTTGAATTCAAATAAAAATTCTTCATCATTTAAAAAATCAGCGTAGCTGTCATGACTTGCTGATATTGACGATTCTGCTGATATTGAAATATCTATCTTCTTCCCTGAGATAACAATAACCGAAAATAATATTGTTTCTTCCACGCTTGTAAATTTTTTCAACCTTTACTTTACGTTCAGTAATGTTATCGCTGGCATCTTTATACGTAATTTGAATTTCATCACCGCTTTGAACTTTCAGTCCGATTATTTCGCGCGATTTCAATTCAGCGATAATCCCTGCTTTTTCAATTCCGCCCTGAAAATTCCTGAGCTTGTAAAAAGTCATTACCGACTTTGGGTCAATGATTTTTATTATTCGTTTAAATATCTTCATGCAGGCTTCAGCATCGTCAAGCGCCCGGTGGAAATTACCGGTAAATCCGAGACTTTCCGCGACAGTCTGGAGTTTATGATTCTTCAAGTCAGGAAAGGTTTTCTTTGACATTATCACAGTATCGAAAGATACATATTTCTCAATAGTCTTCTTAGCACGGGAGAATTCCATTTCAAGAAACGCGAGATCGAACCTGGGATTTTGAATTACCAAAACGCATCCCGACAAAAACCGGACAACCTCATTCGCGATTCCGCTGAACTTTGGCGCGTCTTCAACATCACTGTCGCTGATTCCATGCACTTGAAACGCTGACTGGCTAATAGGCATTTCAGGATTAACGAATGTCGAATATTTTTCCGCGGTGTAGTTTCCAAGCCGGAATTTAACAATTCCGATTTCAATTATGCGGTCATTAAATGGACTGATTCCGGTTGTCTCAAGATCAAGAGCGCAGAAAGTAATGTCGTAAAGTGATGTTTCACCTTCCATTTCAATCAAAATTCCCCGATCATTTTTATTTCAGTATTAAGATCAACATTGAATTTTTCTTTTACCGTTATCTGAATGAGCTCGATCAGGCACTTTACATCAGCTGCTTTCGCGTTTCCATCATTAATAATGAAATTAGTATGCAGAGTCGACACCATTGCGTCACCTATTTTATGACCTTTCAAACCGCTGTCATTTACAAGTTTCCAGGACTGATAGCCTTCAGGATTTTTAAAAACAGAACCTGCACTGGGATAGGTCCACGGATGTTTATACTTGCGGTCGTTTATGATATCTGAAATATTTTTTCTGACAGTTGCTTCATTTTCAGCTTTGGGAAGTTTGAAATATGCCGCGACTACTATTTCCGCATCTTCAAGATCCATGTGACGGTAATGCGCGTTTTCGGAATGCATATCACGTTCTTTAATGCAGCCTTGTTTATCTATGTATTTTATTTTTTTTAAAATGTCTATGTATGTTCCCATGAACGTTCCAGCGTTCATGTATATTCCGCCGCCTATTGAACCGGGTATTCCGACGCTGAACTCGATACCGCCGAATCCATTTGCGACGGCAAATGAAATGAAATCGTTTTTCTTTACGGACGCATCGCAGTAAATATATTCCCCTCTAATTTCAATTAATCCCTTCAATTGCGCTTCTTCAGAAATTCTGAGCACAAGACCGCGGATTCCATTATCACCCACGAGTAAATTCGAACCTGCCCCGATTATTGTGCATGAAATATTATCGCTTTTACAAAGTTTCAGAATTGCGGCGCAATTTTCATAATTAGACGGAGTAATAATGAAATCAGCAGGTCCGCCGCATTTAAAACTGGTATATTGCGACATTGGAGCGTTATAGCGGAAGATTCCGTATTTTTCGAATTTTTTATATGTATTTTCAGGCATTATTTTTCCGTTTCTGCTTAATATACTTTTATCAAATTTTACGCCTTTTCTGTCAATTTAAATATTTATCTAAATTTATCTGCGACAAATTTGTTTCTATGAAGCGGCTGACAGGCTTAACAATGCTGAAAGAAACTGTGTCTGGCAATGAAGTAATTGTGAATTTTGAATGTTTAATTTTGAATTGCGACTTTCTGCATCCGTAATAACATTCACCTTTATGAACTTTACAAACTTTATGAACTGATCACTGTTTACTGATCACTGCTTACTGCTTACTGATCACTGTTCACTGATTACTGTTTACTGCTTACTGATCACTGTTTACTGCTTACTGCTTACTGCTTACTGCTTACTGCTTACTGATCACTGTTCACTGATCACTGTTTACTGCTTACTGATCACTGTTCACTGATCACTGTTTCATAATAATGGTATAAACAACAATACCGGCGCAATGGCCGGTATTGGAATTCAAGTAATTTTTTTACAAATGGATTACTTTTGCGCCGGAAGAATTTCAAGCAATTCAATGTCAAAAATCAAAACTGAATTCCCTGGAATTTTCGGTCTCGGTTTCGGCCCATATGCAAGATCGGAAGAGCGTCGT
>JBFZEW010000449.1:0-2806 GCA_041306665.1 Spirochaetota bacterium
GAAACAGGGGAGGCTCCTTCCGGAATATAAATTGCATAATAAAGCATTTCTTTTATAATTGCTTCATCATTCTTTTTAATTTTATGTATTTTATGCATTATTTAATTTCTTTACCGCGATAGAACTTTACATCTGCGAGTTCAAGCATTCTTCTATCTTCAAAAGTATCTCCATATGCATAGATTCTTTCATATTTATTCAGATTATATTTTTCTTTTATTCTGTCAGATTTCCGTTTACTATGGCAATCACCATTTATATATTTTCCTGTTACGATATTGTTTTTTACTTCCAGAGTAGAACATATGAGATCAATCTTTTGCGCAGCACACCAATGTCTGAGATAAACATCGATTGAGGCTGAAACAAGCACGATTTTATCTCCCTGCTGTTTATGCCATGCAATTCGTTCTGCAGCAAATTCCCGTATATATAAAGGTATTTTATTCTCTGCATAAATTCGGCCTTTTTCGTCAAGTTCATCAAATTTATATCCGCGGAAACTAAGATAAGTTATCAGACTTCTGACGCTTGAGGGTTTTAATATTTTCAGATAGTAGCAGAAAATTACCGGTAAAAAAAGCAGAGCTAATAATACTTTTCTTTTTGCTGTGATTCTGATAAAAGGAGTAAAAGAATCACGCTTTGTTATGGTTCCGTCAAAATCAAATAGTGCTAAATTCAAATGTAGTATCCTGCAGATATAATTTTAAGAATTATATCTGATAGCAATACTTTTTGCAAATACTTTATTTTATTATTATTTTATCACCGGCAGTTGGAGGCATAGATATTACCAGAAATTCTATATCACTATCTGTTTTATTGAATATCTGATGAGGAGTTTTCGCCTGGATTTCAATTCCTTCTTTTTCATTTAATAATGTAATTACATTATTGACTTCAATAGCTGCCTGACCTGATAACATAAAAAAGAACTGCTTTGACTTCGTGTGAAAATGCCGTACTTCAGAAGTACCGGGCGGCATTTTTTCATGGATGATGCTTAATTCATCTGTTTTAACAAGATGCCAGCCGTCACATAAATTTCCCCATACATAGTGCTCTGCGTTATTCTTACTTACTTTCATGCAATATCTTTTCGTTATAATGTCTGATAAATTTATTTATTCGGATTTATAATTTTAAATCCTTCTTTTTTTGCAAGTCCTATTCGGAGTTATTGATCTGATCATAAGTATTTTATTTATGGTATATATTTATAAAACTAAAGAGTTTAGAAAAAATCATCAATGATTCTTTCTAAACTTACAATCTAATCTAATTCCATCGCTTCAATAAGTTCAGCAACTGATACACTTGCAAAACTGGATGAATAGTCACTCATTGCATAGGGAATTATCAGTTCAGTTCCGTGAATCATTGCACCGCATGTATATACAACATTTGGAACATATCCTTCGCGTTCAGTTTCATTAGGAGATAGTAATGGTTGTTTCAGCCGCCCGATAATTCTGGTCGGATCATTCAGGTCAAGAAGGAATGCACTGAGACAGTATTTTCTCATTGGACCTACACCATGACTTAAAACAATCCATCCGGCTTCTGTTTCAATGGGTGAACCGCATGTGCCTATTTTCATGAGTTCCCAGGGCTGTGCAGGTTTTAAAAGGATTTCAGGTGACTGCCAGAAGTGTATGTTGTCCGAGAACATAATTAATATGTTTTCATCATCCTGACGGGATAGCATTACATATTTACCGTTTATCTTCCGTGGAAAAAGCGCCATCCCTTTGTTTCGAGCCGCCGGACCATTAAGAGTAATAAATTTAAAATGAACAAAGTCTTTTGTTTCAACAAGCTGCGGTAGAATTATTTTTCCATCATATGCAGTATAAGTAGCATAATATGTAAATTCATTCTTTCTGTTTTCCTTAAAACAGACAAATCTTGCATCTTCAATACCATTGCTCTGACTCGGTACTGACGGGAAAAGAATACGTTGTGATACATGGCTGCTTTTACTAAAACTAACTTCAAAATTTGATTCTGCCAGCATTAGTATTCCCTGAGCAGCTCTGTCAGCTATTGAATCAATTGAACTGCTGTTCCTGCGTTCTGTTTCAATAGCACTACGTAAATCATCAAGTATAAATTCATTTGAAATACGGTTCATTACCCGCTGGCAGAAATGATTATGAAGTCCTGCTTCCTGTAGTTTTCGGCCGAATAAAGATTTCTCGTAAACAGTATTCGGAACAGGATTTGGTTCAGTAACAAACGGGACATTCGGTGTTAATGTAATCCTATGATTAGCATTGATAATTCCCGTTCTGAAGGTAATAGAGGAAATGTGTCCTTCGCCTGTGGCGCGAAGACTTAATATAAAACGTAATGAATCATCCTGTAGATTAGTCTGATCGGGGTGAGGTACAATTGATGGATTAAAAAGAGCAGCTGCTTCCGGTGAATATTCATGCGTAAAATACGAACCGATTAATGATTTACGTGCATCTGATATTTCCCGGTCAATATTTAATAGATTTTGAACATGGTTAAACTGTTTCATTAAAAATTTCTTAATATGCTCATGCCTGTCTTCAAATTCGCCCAAAACTTCATGTAGCAGCTTTTCGACATCGTTATCACAGAGTTCCATGACCTGATTGATGATTCGTTCCATAATTTCCTTTGTTCCGGGATAAAAAGGACGAAGCAGAACCCGTGTGCGGTCTGGAATAATTACCGGGCCTATCCGGTTTGTATGTAACGGCTTTTTAAGAATTGAAGTATGTACAGACTTCAATTCTGATGGATTTATGTTTTCAGATCGGAAGAGCGTCGT
>JBFZEW010000450.1:0-2921 GCA_041306665.1 Spirochaetota bacterium
CGCGGATTTATTTGCGAATGAGGCAAGAAGAAAAAGTTCGTCGCAGTCGGCACATTCGACGGCAATGCCGGCTCTTAAAAGAACGGATATTTCGCTTCCATCGACGGTAATTACTGTTCGCGTAAAAAAAGAAATTATGTCTTTCGCAAAAGCTTCAAGATCTTCTGCGGAAGCATTTCGTTTTACTATCATATATTCATCCGCGTCCAGTTTATATAAGTCCATTCCAGGTAAAAGTTTCTGGCGGAAAATACGGCTTGTTTCTTTAAGAATAAAATCACCGGTTTTGCGGCCGAATACGATATTAATATGATTAAACCCGTTAATATCAAAAAGAATTCCTGATATTTTTCCGGCTGAAGTATCGCAGTAATCTTTAAGCATCTTGTTTCTGTTCGGCAGACCGGTTTTATTATGATGGTAAAGATCCTGTAATATTTTTTTCTGCCGTTCTTTGTTAATCCATCTGTAAGTAAAAAATCCCGGGATAACAGGTATTAAAAAAACTAATCCCTGGATAATTGACATTATTAATGTTTTTTGATATAGATTTTCAATCCGGTCCATTTTAACGTCAGCGGCAAGAATGTACTGCATGCCTTTCGATGAAATACGCGGAATAAAAACCGACCTAAACGCCCCCCACTCATTTGAATTTGCCGATGAATAAACTATTTTTCCGGTATTAAACGCGGTATAAACATCGGCAGGAGCAGATTTATATGGATTATAAAAAGCACTGATAGTTCCTCTTGTATAATCCTTAACTGTTTCATTGCTCATTGTAAAATAAATGATATCATTGTTCCGGGTCATTGAATATATATATTCAATATCCAGCGATTTTGCATATAAATTCAGATTGTTTACAATGGCGTGGAATTCATCATCACTGATTTTATCTGTTAAATTATATTTATCATGATACGTGTTTCCAAGTATTTGTTCAAGAGACATGGCCGAGGTAAATAATTTAGCGTCAACTTCAGCGAGAGAATAATTAAGCTCTCTATAATAGGTTATTCTCGCGAAAATTATCACAAGTATGCAGTATAAAACCAAAACCAGCAGGAATATTTTTTTTTCTGTCTTCAAAATTAACTCCAAATGCAGGTATAACTAGTAAATGCGTAAATTATACATGCTCGCGTGAAAAAATCAAATGATTTTTATCTTTACCTTTTTTTCTTAAATGCAAAAATAAAAAATATAAAACTAAAAATTATTAACAGGAAAGTCTATTCTCCCGCGTCATCAATATATCCCAGAACAAAAGCAAGAACTGCGTTCCAGTTAATCGCGACTTCATTGCTTGCGAAGCTGTCTGTTCGGTCAAGATATGAGGTCATTGGAAATTTCAAAGGATAGTCAAGATCATCTTCGCGTCCATTATTCGGTCCTCCTGCCAAAAAGCCGGGATGCGGCTCGGAAAAGTCTGAACCAGTGAAAGGCCTGTAATGAATATACCGCGGACTTTTTTTTCCGAATCCCGTCACATAGCAGATGTCAAGCGGATTCATTCCGCAAATATAATTCAAAATATCGAAGGTAGCGTTGAGGTATGTTTTTTTTCCGGAAAATTTATGAGCAAAACACAGAACAAGAGCTTTATTCAGAGCGATACTGTTTGATCCCCAAATAAAATCATTTTGTTTCATTGGAACCCTGTAATGCGCTTTCACAGTCTCATTCTTAATTTCATCGGCGAATCTCATGAACTCGCGTTTTATTTTTTTTACTCCGGATTTTTGAAACATGGAATCATTCGTCAAAATAGAAATCACCGCTGGCATTTCGAAATTATTCCAGCAGCATAGTGATAATTTTTTCTTCAATGTAAAATACCGTAAAACATAATCCTGATATTCTGCAGAACCGGAAGAAACATACAGCTCCACCGCTGCCGAGATGAATTCATCACTAAAATTATCATCCGGATAAAGACCTGTTCCGCCGCATTCAGCGGGGTGCGGAATTTCAGGATTATTCACCGCCCATTCCCATGCTTTTTCCGCTGCTTTCCACAATTTTGAACTGAAATCGGCATCAATACTTTTAAATGATCTTGCCGCAAACGCGCAGGCAATTACGAAATTCAATGTTGATGCTGTTGATTTTCCGATTACATAGCGCGGTAACGCGTCTTGCGCCGGCGCAAAATGACCTGTCCACTTAAGGGAACCAACCTTAAAAAACACTCCTCCGTCTTCATCCTGCATTTTCAACAACCATTCAAGTTCATAACGGATTTCATTCAGTAAATCGCAAATTCCATTCTTAGATTCAGGAATGTTAAGTTTAATCTTCCGCGCAGAAAGAGAAACATGATGCAGCGTGAGCAGCGTCCAGAGTGTAATTCCCGCGTTAACGACATACTTGCCGTAATCACCAGCGTCATACCATCCGCCTGGAGCTGACCAGAAACCGATTTTCCCGGTACTTTCATGAAGCGCCAGTCTGATATCAGGATGACCAGCGTTGCGGGCCCATTCATCAGCATACTCCTTAGCAAGCTTCATTGACGCGCGCTGAAAATAAAAAGTTTTCAGCGAAGACGCGAACATATCTTCATATATGTGCCGTTCGATTTTAAACGGTTCGGATTCCTTAAACGCGCAACGGATGTAATATATTCCTTCAGAATGGATTTTCGAAAAATCTCCTCGGGAAAGATCATTCTCTCCTGAAAGTTCACAATGTTTCAGCTTGCGAAGATTTCCTTCGAAAATAGATTTTTTTGTAATGAAATTGCATATCTCAAAAAAATCGGCAGGAGCATTTTTAACAATAAAAAACTTTGACGATTTTGGCATGAACCCGGCCTGGTTAAAAATGTAATCAGTCAAACTAATCTCCATGTTGAAAAAAATTCTATAAAATTCATGAAAGCCGTTCTCCGGCAAAACTCTTAATCACTATCA
>JBFZEW010000451.1:0-7844 GCA_041306665.1 Spirochaetota bacterium
AAAACTTTTTGATCTGCTTGAAAATTCTGTTCAGAGTGAAAAAGCTGCGGTCTTGAACATTGACGATGAGTACGGAAAAAAATTATATGATTATTGTCTTGGAAAGAATTTCACGGTGAAAGGATATTCCTTCACGCGCGTAAGTGATTTTTCTGTTTCAGAAAAGAAACCCGTTGTCGCGATTTCAGGAGTTAAATTCAGTCTCGATGGTTCAAACACTGTTATTGATTTGAAAATACCCGGACGATTTTCTTTTTTCAACGCGGTTACTTCATTTGCTCTTTGCAGCTGCCTTGGCATTTCAAGTGAAAAGATAAAAGAAGGTCTTGAAGCATTGTGTACTGTTCCGGGACGTTTTGACAGAGTGAATTATAATGCTGAATTTGATGTAATTGTTGATTACTCGCATACAAGCGATGCTCTCGAAAAAGTTCTCGCATCGGCGAAAGAAATCGTTAAAGGAAAACTGATAACAGTTTTCGGATGCGGCGGAGACAGAGACAAGGGAAAAAGGCCGTTAATGGGTCAGACCGCATTGAAATATTCCGACATTACGATTATCACATCTGATAACCCGAGGACTGAGGATCCTCTTCAGATAATTTCAGACATTGAAGAAGGAATTAAAGACAGCGGCATCATGTATTTCGTAACTCCCGACCGTGAAGAGGCAATAGAAGCCGCTGTAAATCTCGCGCAGAAAGGCGACATCATCGTTATTGCCGGAAAAGGCCATGAAGATTATCAGATAATTGGTAAAGAAAAATTTCATTTTAACGATAAGGAAATCGCATTAAAGTATATGATGCGGAAGGTGAAAAATTGATTGCTAGTTTTAAAATAAATCTCAATGAATTAGCTAAAGCAGTGAGTGGACAAATTCTTCATGAAGGTAAAGACGCGTCGTTCGATACAATAATTACAGATTCAAGAAAAGCTGATTCTCAGAACAAAAATGTTTTTGTCGCGCTGAAAGGCGAAAACTTCGACGCGCATGATTTTATTGAAGACCTTTGCGTGAATTTTAAAATTTCCGTATTCATCACAGAGCGTGGATCTGACGTTGAAATCGCGCGTAAATATAATGTTTCAGCTGTGCTGACTGGAAATACTCTATACGCTTTGGCCGCGATCGCAGCATGCTACAGATTAAAATTCAATCCTCACATGATTGGTATTACAGGGACAAATGGAAAAACTACGACAAAAGAGCTTGTCAGCTGCATTTTTTCATCAGTGTTTAAAACGCATAAAAATGAAAAGAATTATAATAATGAGATCGGCGTTCCGTTCGCGCTTTTTACTCTTAACGCTGATCATGAATATTCAATCATTGAAATGGGCATGAATCATGCCGGTGAAATTAAAAGACTCTCCAATACGGTCAGGCCTGAATTCGCGCTCATTACAAATGCGGGTGAAGGTCATCTTGAATTTTTGAAAACAGTTGAAAATGTCGCGAAAGCAAAATCAGAAATTTTCTCGGGAATGCAGAAAGGTAATACTGCGCTTTTGAATTCCGACAATAAATATTATGATCTCATGAGCGCTGAAGCGCTGTCTCACGGCCTGAAAGTAATTTCATTCGGCATAAAAAACACGGCGGATTTCACGCCTTCATTATATTCCCTTACCGAAGACAGTACTTCAATGATGCTGAATAATGAAGAATATTCGGTAAATCTATACGGATTCCATAATCTTTATAATCTTACCGCTGCCGTTGCAACCGCGTTGATTTATGGAATTTCTCCCGAAAAAATTAGAAAAGCTTTGAATAATTTTAAAAACGCGGACAGAAGAAGTCAAATTATCAATAAGGATTTCATTCTGGTAAATGATACATATAATTCGAATCCTTTATCGCTTGAGTCTGCTCTCGTGTCAATAAATCACATATACAATACCAACCGTAAAATAGCGCTTCTCGCGGACATGAAGGAACTCGGCGCTGACGAAAAAATGTATCATCTTGCGGCAGGGAAACAGGTTTTTGACAATAATTTTTCCGTTCTGTACACTTTCGGCCCAAGCGCCTTTGACATTGGCAAAGGCGCGATTCTGGCCGGAATGGATGAAAACTGCGTAAAACACTTTACATGTAAAGACGATCTGATTAAAGAGGTTAGTCGCGTTATTAATAAAGATGATGTTGTTCTGGTTAAAGGTTCAAGATCAATGAAAATGGAGGAGGTAACGGACGCTTTAGTCCGGTAAAATTATGTTTTATCATTTTATATTGCCATTACAGGATAGTTATTCCTTTTTAAGACTGTTTCAGTATATTACATTCAGATCGATATATGCGGCATTATTTTCGCTGCTTTTTGTTCTTTTTTTCGGGCGCCGGATGATTGAATTTTTAAAAAGCCTGAAATTCCGCGAAGAAGTGAGGGCGCTGGGTCCTGAATCGCATAAAAGTAAATCCGGAACTCCGACAATGGGCGGAATTATTATAATTTCAGCCGTGCTCTTTTCAATGTTTTTCTGGGGCAATTTCAATAATTTTTATTTATGTTTAATCTGCGGTTCATTTTTAATTTTGGGTATGATCGGTTTCGCCGATGACTACATGAAATCTGTTAAGAAAATAAAAAACGGAATGCCGGCTAAAGTAAAAATTGTTCTTCTTTTCGGATCATCACTAATAATAGCGGTTGTATTATATCTATATCCGTCAAATTCGGAAGTTGCAACGCAGCTCTATATTCCTTTTCTTACAAAGCCGCTGATTGATCTTTCCTTGCTGTGGATTCTTTTTGCAATTCTTGTAATTACCGGCAGTTCAAATGCCGTGAATCTGACAGACGGACTTGACGGTCTTGCGACAGGTTCTGTTTTAATAGTCACCGTTACCCTTGGAATAATGTCCTATGTCACAGGTCATGTTAAAATCGCCGAGTATCTTGGTGTTCCTTATGTTTCGGCGGCTGCTGAAATCACTGTGTTTATTTCAGCATTATGCGGCGCGTGTCTGGGATTTCTGTGGTTTAATTCGAATCCGGCAGCTGTTTTCATGGGTGATACTGGTTCGCTTTCCTTAGGCGGAGTAATTGGAATTATCGCGATTATGCTTAAAAAAGAAATTTTTCTTTTTTTTGTAGGTGGCATTTTCGTAATTGAAGTTCTGTCTGTAATACTTCAGGTATCATCATTTAAATTAAGAAAAAAACGCATTTTTAAAATGGCGCCGATTCATCATCATTTTGAACTGTCGGGAATTCCCGAACAGAAAGTTGTTGTAAGAATGTGGATTGTAGGTATAATTTTATCGATTATTGGTCTTTCGACTCTTAAAATACTTTAACAAGGAATTGAAAAGTGGATCTCGGAAAAATTCTTCATGAAAACGCGAAAATACTTGTCGCAGGTCTCGGTTATAGAACCGGGCTCATGACATCTAACTTCCTTGCTGAAAGAAACTTCTCAGTTCATGTTTGTGATGTAAAAACAGCTGACGCGCTTTCAGATATTACCGCTAATTTGAATAAAAGCGTGAAAGTTTTTTCCGGAACTCAGGATGTCTCACTTCTTGAAAATAATTATGATCTCATTGTTCTTAGTCCGGGAGTTCCCGCTAAAATTGATCTGATCAGTGAAGCTAAAATGCGCGGCATTCCCGTAATAGCTGAAGTTGAGCTCGCGTATCATTTTACAAAGGGATTCTGGATTGCAATTACAGGTACGGACGGAAAATCAACTACTACCGCGATGACAGGACATGTTCTGCAGGAACTTTACCCAGATTCCCGTATTGGCGGGAACATCGGCATTCCGCTTATTTCGCTTGCTGAAAAAAGCAATGATAAGACCGTTACTGTTGCAGAGCTATCGTCCTTTCAGCTTGAAACAATAGAAAACTTCCGCGCAGACATTGCAGTTATCACAAACATAGCTCCAGATCATCTTGACCGTTACGAATCAATGCTGGATTATTTTGACGCCAAAATGAACATCATTCGGAATCAGTCATCTGATGATTTTTTCATTCTTAATGAAGATGATGAAATGATATGCGCTGGAACTGAAAATATTAAAGCCGGTAAATTAACTTATTCTCTTAAAAATAATGATTCAAATGTTTTTTATAAAGACGAATCGGTTTATTATAATGACGGCAATAATATTAAGGAACTATTCAAAAAAAATGAAATGTTTATTCCTGGAATGCATAATATTCAGAATGCGATGATGTGTTTTTTAATCATGATCGCGTTTTACAGAAAAACCGGTCAGTCCCCTGAGATAAAAAAAATCGTTAAATGCATCACATCATTTAAAGGTCTTGAACATAGAATGGAAATTTATAAAACATACAGAGGCCGGCGTTTTATTAATGATTCAAAAGCCACGACTGTCGGAGCAGCTGAAGTCGCGTTAAAAAGTCTTGATAAAAATTCTATTTTTATTCTCGGCGGCAGAGGCAAGGGTGATGATTATTCCAGGCTTGCGCTTTCAATGAAAGATAATGTCCGCGGAGTGGTTCTTATCGGTGAAACACAAAATGAATTCGAGAAAATATTTTCCGCGTTTAATTATGTGAAAGCATCTACAATGGAAATGGCAGTAAAAAACGCTTATAAAATGAGCAGTGAAGGCGATACAATTATACTTTCACCTGCGACTGCATCGTTCGACATGTACAACAATTTTGAAGAGCGCGGAAAATCCTTTAAGCATTCAGTTGATATTCTTATTGGTGAGGGAAATTAGTGGATTTTAAAAATGTAATTGATACAAGGAGAAAAGGAACTCCTGATGTAATTATGTTTTTCACCGTTTTTATTTTAATTGGTGTGGGAATTGCCATGAGTTACAGCGCGTCTGCCGTACTCGCTCAGAATGTTTTTTCCGATTCATTTTTTTTCCTGAAACGCCAGCTTTTATGGTTTGTTATAAGTTTTTCAGCGTTTCTTCTTATTCAGCAGGTTGATTACAAGCTATATAAAAAATATACAAAAATAATGCTGCTTGTGTCTTTTCTGCTATTGATTTTTCTTATAATTCCAGGACTTGGACATGTCGCAAAAGGTTCATCCCGGTGGATACGTTTCGGCTCGATCGGTTTTCAGCCGTCTGAATTTGTTAAAATTGCGCTCGTAATATATCTCGCGAAAGTATTTTCCGCGGGAAAAGAAAATGATGAGAATCTTCTTTTTCAATTGCTGGTCCCGGTAATTATTCTTGCAGTCATGTTTCTTTTGATACTACTTCAGCCTGATTTCGGAACTGCTGTCGATCTTCTGTTTGTTTCAGTAGCGGTTCTTTTCGTGTCAGGATTTTCTCTTTTTTATATTCTGACTTTATTTTTTTTGAGTGTCCCTGCTTTTTATCTTCTCATTTATCAGGTTGATTACAGGCGGGAGAGAATTTTCGCGTATATAAATCCGTGGATGGATAGATTCGGAAACGGTTATCACATAATTCAATCGTTTATAGCATTTAAGAAAGGTTCATTTTTCGGTGCAGGCCTGGGGAACGGTACTCAGAAAATCATGCGTCTTCCTGAACCTCATACTGACTTCATTTTCGCAGTGATTGCCGAAGAAGGCGGTTTCATCGGAACTGTTCTTGTTGTTGTTCTGTTCTGCGTCTTTTTCTGGCGCGGAATATCAATCGCATTGAACGCTGCTGATGATTTCGGAAGACTTCTCGCCATCGGTCTTACTTTAATGCTTGTCATTCAGGCATTTATAAATATAGGTGTAGTGACCGGTTCACTGCCGACAACAGGAATACCGCTTCCTTTCATAAGTTATGGAGGATCGTCTCTGTTGACAAGCATGATTGCGGCCGGGATTTTGCTTAACATTTCAAGATATAGTGATGCGGTTCATGATAAAGAAAGAAATAATGTTGAATTTTCAGAGGTATGGTAATGACCAGAAAAATATTAATTACAGGCGGCGGAACGGGAGGACATATCAGTCCGGGAATTGCGCTTTTTGAGGAATGCAAAAAGCAGTCTATTCCATGCTGGCTTCTTGTCGGTACCAGAGACAGCCGGTTTAATTATTTAACTGAAGTGGATGAAACAAGTCTGTTGTTTTACGGAGCGCCTCAATTTACAAAAAATCCGTTTAAAATCCCTGCGTTTCTGTTTAAGTTTTTCTTTTCTGTAATGAAAATCAAGCGTCTCATCCGTAAAAAAGGCATCACGGATGTAATTGGCATGGGCGGATATGTTTCAGCACCGGCGCTTTTTGCCGCGAAACAGATGAAAAAAAACATGTGGCTATGCGAACAGAATGTTGTTCCCGGGAAAGTGACTAATTTTTTTGCCAGACACGCGATCAAAATTTTTTCCACGTTTAAAAACTGTACAAAATTCATGGATGCGCGATATGTGGAAAAATTAGTTTTAACCGGGAATCCAATTCGTAAAAATGTACTTGTTGACATTGATAAAAAAGAAGCTTTGAAAAAATTTAATTTAAGTCATTGCAGCATGGTTATTCTGGCAATAGGAGGAAGCCAGGGAGCTGTTCAAATTAATGATCTGATTCTGCAGCTGAAGATGAAATACGCGAAAGAGCTCATTAATACAGGAATTATCTGGTGCACGGGTTCCGGATCATTTGATAAATATAAAAAACTCCTCACTGAAAATAATTTAATGGGTTCCATATACATATCGGCGTTTGTCGAAGATGTAGGCCATGCTTATTCCGCGAGTGATCTGGCAATCAGCCGCTCAGGAGCAGGTGTAATGGTTGAAATGGCGGCAAAAGAACTTCCTTCAATATTGATTCCGTATCCGTTTGCCGCATCGAATCATCAGAGCTACAACGCGGATGAATTCGTCGAAGCGAACGCGGCGGTTAAACTCGAAGGCAAGGATGTAACGGTTGAAGTATTAGCTGAATCAATTTTCAGAATTCTTGATAATAAAAACCGTTTCAATGGAATGAAAAATAATTGTAAAAATGAAGCCAAAATTAATGCCGCGGCCGACATTCTAAAATTTATCGGAGATTATAATAATGCTGTTTAGAAACAAAAATAAAATACATTTCGTGGGAATCGGCGGAATCGGAATGAGCGGAATTGCTGAAATTTTGATAAATCTTGGCTATGAAGTGTCAGGTTCTGATTTAAAGGAATCCGATGTAACGACCCGCCTGAAAGCTGAGGGTGCAACGGTCTATATTGGACATTCTGCTGAAAACATTCATGATTATAATGTTGTCGTAACTTCTACTGCGATTAATTTAAGCAATCCTGAAATAATTGAAGCGCGTGAGAGAAAAATTCCCATTATCCACCGCTCTGAAATGCTTGCCGAGCTTGTTCGTTTGAAGCACGGAATCGGAGTTGCGGGAACGCACGGCAAGACGACGACATCTTCAATGTTGAGTTCCGTTCTTTGGAGTGCAGGAGTAAATCCGACTGCAATTATCGGAGGCAAAGTTCTTAATTTCGGTTCTAACGCTAAAAAAGGCGAGGGTGAATATATCGTATTTGAGGCGGATGAATCAGATGGAACTTTCCTGAATCTTCTTCCGACAATTACTATAGTTACGAATATTGATTCGGATCACATGGATTATTACAAATATTTTGACGGATTGAAAGCGGCCTTTTTGAAGTATATTAACAATATTCCTTTTTACGGATATTCCGTTCTTTGCATTGATGACCCTGCCATAGCTGAACTTCTTCCTAAAGTCGAAAGGCCTTTTTATACCTATGGACTTTCAGATGATGCTGATTTTCATGGAAAAAATGTACGTTTCGAAAACGGAAGAACTGTTTATGACTGTTATCATAAAAATATATTTTTGGGTGAAGTAAAACTGCGTCTTTTAGGCAGACATAATGTCATTAATTCATTGGCGGTAGTC
>JBFZEW010000452.1:0-5658 GCA_041306665.1 Spirochaetota bacterium
ACGACCTGCTTTTCTGTGAAGGAGAGTCAGAACTCGCATCAGCGAGTAATACCGCCGCAGAGTTGATTTTAAGCGGCAGTTACGCCGAAGCAATAAGTCTGATAGAAAATTCATTGAAAAAAGCTCCTCTCTTTCTTCCATTTCAATATAACATCGGAGTCGCATATTACTTTATCAGTGATTATGAAAAATCACTTCTTCATTTAAACAAAGCAATAATGATTGTTCCTGAATATTACATGATCTATGCTCAGATTGGACACGCGAAATCACTCAATGGTAAATTCGAAGACGCGGCGAGAGAATACAGAAAAGCATTAAGGCTGAATCCTAAATTTCTTGAAGGCTACATTTACACCGGTGATATTTACCTGAAATTAAACAGAATTGACATGGCTTCCCAGTATTATAATGCCGCTTTGGAAATTGACCCGTTCTATAATAACGCGAGAATCGGCATTGCAAAAATTCTTTTTTTCCGGGAAAGTTACTATAAAGCATACATGGAATTTCAGCTTATAAACACAAAATTAGAATATGACAAATCGCTTCATTTTTATCTTGCTGAGTGCGCATATAAACTTCAGGATTATGAAACTGCTTATAAAAATTATGACCAGCTGCTCTCTTTCAGAAACGACCGTTTTTTTCTTTCAATATCATTGTCATTAATTGAACACAGGCGTGACCTTGCTAAAAAATTCTACGAGCAGCTGAAGGAAGAATAAAAAAGGATGCCTGAAGCATCCTTTTTTTTACAAATTCACGCATTTAAAACTATTTTGTATTCTGTAAAATCTGATTCACAAGATCATCATGTTTTTCAAAAATATCTTTTTTCATTTTTAAAAATTCTTCTTTGATTTTTTTAATTTCGGCTAAATCTCTTTCCTGCTGCTCTTTTACTTTATCAAGGTCTTTCTTTAATTTTTCAAATTCACTGCCCATTCTGCTTTTATCATCTTCGTATGACTGTAAAATATCTTCAATAGCCTGCGAAGAAGATCTATTCAGCATTAAATTATCTATTAGACTGTTTTCTGCCGATTTAATTTCTTTTTCAGATGCTTCAACTGCCGTTTTATCTTTTAATCCTTTTACATCTTTCTGAAGTTTTGCAATTTCATTCGTTTTATCCGAATCTTTTTCAATCGCGTCAATGTGTTCTTTATATCCTTCAACAGTTTCTTCTGGATTATCGTTAAACTCGGCATTTTGTTCTTCAATCCAATCTTCCTGCGAAACATTATCCATTGTTTCGGAAGGTTTTTCCCCCGGATTTATTTCGCTTTTTTCTTTTCCGGACACGTTCACTTTCCCATTTGGATTATATACATCTAACGATCCTTCGACCATTTCAATTCGGCTGCTTCCATCATCGCTCACGAGTATTTCAAATTCAGTTCCTCGTATAGCTGCAACAGCTGTCGGCGTATAAATTTTTCTTTCTTCATCTTTTATCAATTTATTATATTTCGCGGAAACAGTTCCATTTATCAGTGAAACAGAACCGGATTCAATTAATTTTGTATCGATCATTAATTTACTGTTTTTCTGTAATTTAATTTCATCTCCTTTTTCCGTAGTTAAAACAATATACGATTTATCACCTGTAACAAGAAGATCCCCGTCTTCGAATATGCTTTTCATTGTGACTTTACTTTTTATTCCCTTTCGGATTATATTAACTTCTCCAAGCATAAACTTCACACTGATTGCATAAGTATTCACCCCGATAAGCAGCAATAAAATGACACTCGTTACAAAATATTTAAATTTCATAATCTTCCCCTTAATTTTAACTTTGTGCTTCTCTGAAATATACTTAATGACATAAATTTTGCAACAAATTAATCAAATTCCTGCAACATACAATCTTATTTTTTCCCAATTCGCGGCATTTTTATATTTCATATTACTCCTGACAGCATTTATTGCAAAGGAGAACGAATTTCGGATATTCCCTGTTTTTGCGAAATTTTCATAAAATTTATTATTAAAATAGGCAATATTAATGTCTCTTACATAAGGAGATATAAGTAATATATAATCGGTGCCGATATAATGACAAATATCAGCTAATTGATTTTCTGATAAAGAGTCATCAATTTCATTTATTTCGAGAAATTTTAGATTTTGTATCTCCATTAAAAATGAACCTTCGAAAAATTTCTGAAATTTATTATACTTTATACTTTTTAAATAATACGCATTTTGAGAATTCTCATCATGCTTAAGTCCTGATTCTTTTAATGCGATTTCAGTTAAATTAGTTTCAAATGAATTATTATCTGAAATTAATTTAAAGTCAACCTTGATTGTTCCCGGTTGAAACATTACATTGTTTAATGATGACAAGTAAAACAATCTATAAGCATCAAGGGAATCTGTTTTAGTTTTTAACAATTCAAATGGAATGTTTTTTAAATAATTATCATGCACAATATAAATCGTATCAAAAGTTTCAAATTGTTCTAAAATTTCAGAAAATAAATTATTTAGTTCTTTTGAAACAATAAAAGTGTCTTCCTGTTTTTTCAACAATTCCAGATACATTGTGTTGATACGTAAAATATCCGGCACTTTGTTTTCTAATTTTAAATATTCTATTTTCTCTGATGTAATTTTATAAACTATTATATCATTGTCTAATTTTTCAAAACTCATTATTACGGTTTTATCTTTTAATTTTTTAAAAGCATTCTCGCTAATGTTTTGGTTAACAACTGTTTCGTAAAAATAATTTCTGTTTGTCTGAATTTTTTTAAAATACTCAGCTTCGTCGCTTTTTGGAATTACTGTAAGTTTAAAGTTATTATCATAATGATATTCAATTTGCTTTTTTAAAGATGAAAACATTAACGCACGTGAATAATTTTCATTTTCATTATTGGCAGAAATTAAGTTTTCAATAATCTTTACAGCGATATATTTTTGAGTAAAAGATTTATTATTTAAAAACTCAATATTATTAAAGAAGAAATCCTCAGTTTCTGTCAATTTTTCAGTATTATCTTTTACGTCTTTAAGATCTGAAAAAATTTTGCAGAAAATATAAAATCCTTTCAGTGGAAAAGAATTTTCATTTTTTTTAGAAATTAATTTACTTACTTCAACGAAATTATTTTCTTTGACAGCCACCACTATCTTCATTTCTTCCATGTGCGAAAAAATCTGGCTTTCATTAGAAATTAATTTTTCATTTTCTTTTATAATGAGTTTTGTAAAATCATTATTATTAGTTATAGTTTTTTCGATTATTAAATCACTTAAACATGGCATTATATATGAATTGTTAATCAACTTGTTCTTAGAAATTTTACTGTATAAATCCTCGATAATTTTTTCATTATAATATTCATTTGCTATACGGAAAATTTCTGAAAGGAAAATAGTATATTCTAAAATATTGCTATTTATTTCATTTGTAAACTCAATTGATTTAATAATATTTTCGAAGTAAACATAATCTTTCTCTTTTTCAACCTCTCTTTTCAATTTTATGATTTTAACAACATTTCTCATGTCAAAAGAACCTGTTCCTAAAGCCCATTCTTTCATTTTATTATAATCTTT
Source organism: Spirochaetota bacterium (assembly GCA_041306665.1). Lineage (GTDB taxonomy): Bacteria > Spirochaetota > UBA4802 > UBA4802 > JAFGJZ01 > JAFGJZ01. The sequence continues at coordinate 3,577 of JBFZEW010000452.1, forward strand.
TTCAAAGTAATAATTTTGAAGATCTGAATTTTTTATTTTTAAAGAATCTCCTTTGTTCAACAGTATTGAAATATATTGTTGATCATATTCTGTAAGATTATCAATGGAAAATGTTTTTTCTTTTTGAAGTTTTTCTGTTGCCGCTTTAATTCCTTTAATTGCATGCAGATATTTTACATTTAACAATATAAGGTGATTACGGTCCATTACTGTATTCAACTCAATTTCATCAAATGATTTGTAATTTTTAATCAATCCTATAAGATTTTTATAAAACACTTTTTCCGGTAATTCATATTTCTCTGTTTCTGAAAGTATTTTCTCTGCAGAACCATAATCAACCAGATTTAACTTTAAATATATTTGCAATGAAATTACTTTTTTTTGCAATTCAGCATCAACAATATCAATATATTTAATATTTTTCAAGGCTTCATCCGCTTTTAAATACTCTCCTTGCATCTGGGAAAACAAAGAGTTATAATATTCAAACTCCCCGTATATTTTTTCAGGTTTTTCCGTAATCCATTTTTGAAGAAATGTCTTTGCCTGAATAAAATCTTTTTCTTTCAACTTCAAATTCATCTGTTTAAAATAAACATCATTATCCCCGTTTTCTACTTTAATTGTTAACTTTCCGGTATTTCCTAAATTGATATATTTTCCATTTTTCTCAACATATGTATTCATATTTATCAATTTATTTTCATTCTGTAAAAAAGCTGGTGCATTCTCTTTTACAGGTATCTTGTCATTACTATAAAAAAGTAATACCCCGTCAATATCAGAGTAGCTTATTGAATAGGCAAAATATAATAAATCTTGATACATTGTGTTTGTTGGTATTTTTTTAATAATCATATCTGGTGATATAACATTAGTTTGAAGCATATTTGAAAATTGAATAACAGGTGTCTCATTATCACATATTAAAGAAGATGCTCTTATTACCTCTAATTCATTCTCTGAGAAAGAATTAACTGGTTTTTCTAAAATTGAAATTAAATTAGAAAAAATATTTTCATTCTTTTCTTTTATAAAATCAAATAAAAACGCTGTATTATAAAAAGAATCCGCTTTTATTGATGAATCAAAGAAAAAATTATTTATTAAAAACTCATTCAATAATATTGTAGGTTTTTGCTCTTTTGAAATTTTTTCTGAAAATATTTTTATAATTTGATCTGAGATGGATGTTTCATTATTTAACTTCGATACTGATACTTCATATTTATTTCCATGAACTTTATAAAAATAAATTTTATTATTTTTATAATCACTTGTCAGAACCGTATATTTCAAATTTCCAGGGGTTTTCTTTGTATTTATTAAACCTGAAATTTTTGAATTATTAAAACTTTGTAACTGTGTGCTGATTATTTCTCGATTATTTTCCTTAAATTTCTGAACGGATGCGTCATTTAGTCCATCAATTCTTTTATCGCTAATAGTTTTGGCATTATTTTTAAATTTATAATAATCAGACTGATATCTTTTCACTAATTCAGATTCCCCGCTGTCATATCCTTGATCCAAAATAGTTTTTAAAATAAGAAGTTTTTTGGAATACTCCATTGCTAAAAAGGATTTTTCCGCATAATTTTTATCAGCAAGATAAAACGCATATTCACGATAATAACTTGAAATTTTCAGCAAATTATCATTCCATAATAAAGGAAATTCACTTACAATTTTATCTCCTTCCATAAAATGTTTTTCTGCTGAATTTGGAGGTAAATCTAAATTTTTATAATTTTCCGATAAAAAAGCTCCTTCTCTGAAATAAATATCAATAAGTAAATCTGTCATTTCAAACTGCTTGGCAAGCTTTTCAGCTTCACCAAAATATGTGTATGCTTTTTCAAAAGAACGAGTTTGTTTGTTTATTTCTGCAAGATTGATCAAAATTTTAATTTGTGAATATTTATCTATTTTATCAGAATAGTTATTAAGCATTTTTTCATATATATTTTTACTTAAAATATAATTATCAAATATTCATTTTTCCGAAAGATAAATATTATTTGCCTCGTTAGGCATTAAATTTGTCTGCTGCCGATAATTATTTCGATAAAAATTTAA
>JBFZEW010000453.1:0-2999 GCA_041306665.1 Spirochaetota bacterium
AGGATTTTTAATAAAAAATGATAACACTCTCACCGCGAAAGAAACCGCGAGAATGAAAAATTTTCTGAATGAGAAATCGGGCGGTTTTGTGATTGAACCTTGGAGGCAACGGACCGCTGATTTTTCCTGCGGAATATATATGCTTCCAAATTGTGAAACATTCGAGACATATTTTAACATTTTAAATAACAGCGCGAAAGGTATTTTCCGTTCCGTTATGGTAAGCGGAGATTTTTCTCTTGCAGTGAATTTGCTTAATGAAACAGAGATTAAACTTTTGAGAAATATTATTGAACTAACCGCTGAAAAAGCGCGAAAGATGAATTATTACGGTTATCTTGGAATAGATGGGTATCTTTATAAAAAGAACGGTACAGTACTAATTGAACCTTTGAGTGAAATCAACGCGAGAAGTACAATGGCGCAATACGCGATGCAGCTGAAATCGAAATACGGCAAAGGAAAATATGTTAAATTTGAAATCAGCAGATTCATTGCGAAAAAAATTGAGAAATACAGCGAGCTTGAAATATATTTGAATAAAAATAACTTTAACAGGAAAGATGGAAGCGGAATACTTCTATGTAACCCGCTGTATTATATGACTGGGAATGATGTAATGAAAACAGGATACCTTAATTTCGCAGTCTTTGCAGACAGCATTTCAGAAATTGAAGAATTAAGCAGAATTATATCGCATCTTGAGACTAATTTTTCTCGCTGAAATAGAATTTATTTAAATCATTATAGTTTGTCTTAACACGGCGCAATAGAGGGGAATTCGCGAAGAACGGCGCTTTTTCAACTTCAGCCATGTAGATGAACTTTTTATAAACATCCCGCGCGCGCTGAAGGTCGCGTAGATTTTTATCCTGCATGAAAATTTTTCCGAGCAGAAAGTACGCGTCATCGACAGTTTCACGATCAGCGTAGTTTTTAATGATTCCGGTAGCAGTTTCAAGAGCTTTGTCACTTGAGCCGCTCGCAAGATAAATGTCGCCAAGATTAATCAAAGCATCGTCTGCGAGATCATTCGCGGGAAACATTGACGCGAGTTTCAAAAACATTTCTCTCGCGCTGTTTGTGTCTTTTGCGTTTTTAAAAATTTCGGCGCGAAGAAAAAGCGAAATGGGATATTCGCCTGATTCTTTGGAAATTTTTGACAATTCAGCGACAGCTCCCGCGTAGTCGCCGTTTTTTGCGAGAATTTTCGCGCGGATAATCAATGCCTGGTCAAGATACATGCTCGCGGGATAGGCAGCTAAAAGCTCGTCGATTTTCAGCGATGCAGAATAATAATCAGCATTTGAAAAATAATTAACCGCAGATTCCAGAATAATTTTATCTTCGGCAGCCGGTGCCGGAATTTCAACTTTGGTTTTTTTCTTAACAACTGCCGGGCTATTCGCGGAAGTGATATCAGTACTATTATTCTGTTCAACAGGTTTAGAGCTCACATTGTCAGCTTCGGAAACAATATTCAGTCTTTCTTCAATCGACTGAGCAGACAGTGGAACAAAGAACATGATTAGTGTCAACACCGCGGCTAATTTAACGTAATTTTTCATTCAACAATACCATCGTTTTTATTCATTGGATCAATGTCAGCATCATCATTCTGAGTTTGAATATCGGAATCGTTTTTCTTAAGAGGAGTGTTGGGTTTTACAATTTCTTCTTTCTCAATGATTCCTTTTTCATCAGTTTCTCTTGCGGTTTTATCAATAATAGGAGCTTCAGCTATGCCGTCTTTATTTATCGGGCTGAATCCGGGATTTTCTTTTTTATCAAAATCAGTTTCGAAAATTTCGGTTTTTAGCTCTGTTCTGAGATCAGGCGCTTCATACATGGTAACTTTACTGTAATCAGGTTTGCTCATTTCAGATTCGAGTTCTTCTTTAAGAACATCCTTGAAAAAATTATCTTTTCTCTGAAGATTGATGTCAATATCAAAAATATCATCAGTTGACTCAATTATCGTGATACCGGTAATTTTTGCGGCTCCGCGTCCGTTTAAGTAGCCATATACAAGACCGAAAGCCCATAGTGAACCGATAAGAATAATGGAAATTTGTTTAATGATGTCCAGATATCTTTTATCAAGGTTATCGACGAAATTATTAAATTTTCCTAATATGGATGATAGAATATCAAAAATCTTGTTCATTGTTTTATCCTGTCGATGATGAAAATAACTTTGCAGGCTTTAATGTTTTTACGCGTATTATTAGAACTTAAAATTCTATCAACATCATCATTCGCTATTACCGGAGAATTCTTTAAATTTTTTAAAGCAACAGTGTAATAAGGATGAAGACCAGCTTTTTTGTGCTTAAGCGCTTCATTTTCATTGAAACAGAAAGAGACGGGACCGGCAGGATCCATTTTTGAAGGAGTAATAAGGTTTCTGCCGTAAATTTCGATTCCCTCTTCCGTGTATATCGAGGGAAAAATCATCGGAGTAATATCAAGACCTCGAACGTCAATGACAAGCGAAGTATAGTCAGTCGGAATTGTATTATTTCCGAAATCAGGGAAGTCATAATCGGGATAATCGAGCGGAAGAGCGGAAATAATGTCCGATATTTTAAGACTTGAGATGCATTTAGCAGAACTGAAATTTTCAGGAAGCTGGCGCGTATGAATTTTATTTTGAATAAGCTCGGCAGCTCTCTGACGGCTGAATTCGCTCTCGCGAAGAATATCTTCGAAAGTAGTCGAACTGTCGATTCTAAGTTTTTTTAATTCTCTTGTGATAAGCTCGCGGGATAATTTTTTTGACTGTTCATACGCGTGAATTCTGGCCTTATTTAAACGATCAGAATTTTTATCAGAGTAATCAATAGGCAAACCGGTTTCATCACTTTTAACAGAATAAACAGCTTCTGAAGTGATAATACCAATCTTCCAGTCAATTTCAGATTTCATTTTTGATTCAGAAGCCTGAATTGAAGAGTAAAGCGCGATTATCAGAATTATTAAACTTTTTTTCATCATTT
>JBFZEW010000454.1:0-2875 GCA_041306665.1 Spirochaetota bacterium
TGCTTCTCCGGCAGAAGTAAACACAGTCGAAAAAGTTAAATCTTTACCGGGAACCGAATTCCATTCCCGGCAGTTTCTTCCTTTCCCATCAGTCTGTACATCAGCGCGGACAGATAAAAAATTATTTTCAAGCAGCTGAGTTTCGCGTTTTAAAAAATCATTCGTCGAATCAACTACATTCAGTTTAATTATCATAATCACCTCTCATTTCAAATGGCCGTTAAAACGCTATCTTCTCTTTAATGCGATATTCTTCTTTAAGTTTGGAAATCTTAACCATCTGAAATTCTCTGATATCGTAAATAACATTTCTGTCCAGATCAAATAGAGTTACATTAAAAACAACCGTATCCTCCGTCTCGGCAATTCGCTCTGTACGGCAAAAATATTTTTTATTTTTCTCTGTTTTACCGCATATTCTGAATTCTTTTATCTTAAGCGGAAGCACCATGTTGTCAGTCGAAACAAACTCAATCATTCCTCCAGTCTGAAACATTCCATCAAGAAGAACGACATCGATTTCAAAATCTGGGCTCACAACTCCCTTGAAAAATTCATCACTCGATGTATCTGAAATAAGGGTAATTAAATTTGTTCCGTCGAAAGACAGTACTTTCTCGACACTGTCAAACACACCGCCCATGAACAATCTTTCCGGATGATACATCATATCAGCGATTTTTTCTGAATCCTGTACTTCATTAAATTCAGGAAGTATTGTATCTGATTTCATGTATTCATTGCCTAAAGTGTAAGAACCCTTATAATGAATTTTAGGATCACCGATAACTTCGCCTTTCGGATTAGTGAATACAGATTTGATAAATGTCTTATTCTCATCTCCCGATTTTTCAACTTCGACCATCAAATCTTTAGGTCTGCCTTTTAGAATTTTAATTCCATAGGGAATTTCGAACTCGGTGAGTCTGTTGATCACTTTGTCGCCTGAATTAACATATCGTACAGCTTCTGCCATCATTTCAATTCCAGTTGCTCCGAGGAAAATTGGAACATCATGCATCGCGTGATCATTTAAAAATAAATCTCTGCTAAGGTGAAGCTGTCTGCTGAAAATGATCTTTCTTTCATCTGAAGCATCAACTTTATCGAGAAAATTATCAACTACACGCGAAGTCTCTGTTTCCTGCGGAAACATGTTATCAGGATCAAATTCATGATCAATTCCGCTGATAAGTATTTCTTCAGTTTTCGAATCAAGAAGATCATTCATGAAAAATTGAACTCCGTCTTTTACCGGCAGGAATGTCAATCCGCGTTCTTCAAGAACTTTTTTTATCGTTGAGTTAGTCGCCATTCCGACTTCAGACCACGCTGTCCAGTCGTACGTCTTTACTGCAATGCCAGGCCGCTTCTGTTTTTCAGCCTGAAGCATTTTTCCTAACATGTCATTCGCAGCGGTGTAATCAGCCTGGCCTTCATTGCCGAAACGCGCTGTTACGGAAGAGAAAGTTAGAATGTAATCAAGCTTTCTTTCCTTGAACGCTTTTAAAATATTTCTCAGACCAATGATCTTGGTGTCGAATACTCTGTTGAAAGACTTTATATCTTTTTTAATGATAAACTGGCTCTCGTCAAGTCCTGCCGCGTGAAGAATACCGTCAATTTTTTCATAACTATTTATGATTCTGACAACATTTTCTTCATCAGCCGCATCGACGGCATGATAGTTTACACTAACGCCTGTCTGTTTAAGCTCTTCAATGTTGTGCGCTGATTCACGGAAACTCATAATTTTTTCCGCGGCTTTTTTTATTTCAACAGGTTTCGCGCCGGCCATTTCGTTTTTCATTTTATTGAAAATATCCTGTTCAGAAGTTGAAGCTTTCAGATAAAATTCATCAAGCGCGAATATGTCGCTTCTTCCTAAGATTACTATATTTGTTTTATACTTCTTCGCGACTTCCTTGATTATTTCAAAAGTAATTCCGCGCGCGCCGCCAGTAACGAGAAGAGTAGACCCTTCTTTGACGAAAAGATTTTCAGTCGACGCAGCATCCTCCTTAATCCGAACAACATATCGGATGTCGCCGTCATATCCGGTTTCAACCTGTTTCACGGATGTTTCGATCTCTTTCATGAAAATATCAGTTGCAGCGGAAAGCTGTTTTTCCGGCGATGAAGTTTTAAAATCTACTATTTTTACGTTAGTCAGCTTCAATTCCTTCGACGCAGTTTTTAAAAGCCCGCTTAAACCTGCAAACACCGGAGTTATTTTCCCGCTGTCGTTTGAATATGGGAACACAACAGAATTAAACGAAAGAGCCGATATTATTGTTTCTGCCTTGTTCAGCTTCGAAAAACAGCCTTTAATAAGCATGAACGCCGATTTAATAGAAGAATTTAATTCAGCATCGCTGTATTGTTCTTTTTTGTTAAAATAATCAATCTGACTGAGTAGAATTATTCCATCTATTACCGCGATATCATTAATCATGGCAGTAAAGATCTCTTCGCTTTCAATCTTTTTTGAAATGTCAATGTCAACATCACAGCCTTTACCGACGGAAATAGTTTTTCCACCTTCTGATTCAATGTACGACTTCACTTTTTCATAATACCCTTTTGAATCAGGAGTAATCAGGATGGTTTTATTCTTAAATTGAAAATTCTTTGAGTAAGTAATTTTACTTTCCTCTGCATACATCACAAGCCGTTTGATTCCCGTGTCGCTGGCAACAGTCGCTGAATGAGCTGGAACGTCTGCCGTTAAAGGCATTTTTGCAGCTGCTGCAGCTTCATGAACGGTTGCATTAACTTTCGATGAAATGTAATCTGCAATCTTTTTAATTGTATTTAGCGTCGACAGCTGAAGGTCTTCAGGAACTTCAAGTCCGAACTGCGATGAAATCTCGCC
>JBFZEW010000455.1:0-13729 GCA_041306665.1 Spirochaetota bacterium
CGCGGAAGAACTTGCAAAGTCAGGAATAACCGCGCTGTGGCTGCCGCCGGCTTATAAAGCCTTACGCGGCACGAACGACGTCGGCTACGGAGTCTATGACTTGTATGACCTTGGAGAATTCGACCAGAAAGGATCAATCCGCACAAAATACGGAACCAGACAGCAATACATCGACGCGGTCAGTGCTCTGCATAAATCGGGAATTCAAGTCTATGCCGATACAGTTCTGAATCACCGCATCGGCGGAGATGCTGCTGAAACTGTCAACGCGACTCCATTCAATCAATACGACCGGCTTCGCGCAAAAAGCGGACTCATGCAGGTTAAAACATATACACATTTCAACTTTCCGGGACGAAAAGGCAAATATTCCAAATTCGAATGGCATTGGAATCACTTTGACGCGGTTGACTACAATGAATTAAATCCATCCGACCGCGGCAGTGTCTATCTTTTCGAAGGCAAGCAATTCGATGATTATGTTGCCCTTGAAAATGGAAATTTTTCATATCTCATGGGATGCGATATCGATTTTCAAAGCGCCGACGTGCGAAATGAACTTAAAGAATGGGGCAAGTGGTTTCTTGAAACGACAGGAGTTGACGGTTTCCGCCTTGACGCGATTAAACATATTTCATCATGGTTTTTTCCAGAATGGCTGGATGAAATGGAACGCACAGCCGGACGCGATCTTTTTACAGTAGGAGAATACTGGAGCTTTGACATAAACGCACTGCACTGGTATCTAAACAACACAGGCGGACGCATGTCAGTATTCGATGTTCCTCTTCATTACAATTTTCATTTCGCGTCAAAATCCGGTGGAAATTACGACATGCGGTTTATTCTTAACGGGACGTTGATGAAGGAACGTCCTTATCAGGCAGTTACCTTTGTTGAAAATCACGACTCGCAGCCGCTGCAGGCGTTGGAAACTGTGGTCGAACCATGGTTTAAACCTCTCGCTTACGCGATAATTCTGCTTAGGCGCGAAGGTTATCCGTGCGTATTCTATGCAGACTATTACGGCGCGGAATATGAAGATACTGGCAAGGACGGCGGAAAATATAAAATCATAATGCCTTCCCACCGCAGACTAATAGATATTTTCCTGGACATACGGCAAAAACACGCGTACGGCGCTCAGTATGATTACTTCGACAACTGCAGCATTATCGGCTGGACGCGCATCGGTGATGAAAATCATCCGAAAGCAACGGCAATAATCATGAGTGACGGGCCTGGCGGAGGCAAATGGATGGAAGTCTGCAGGAAAAACACAGTATTCAAAGATGCTACAGGGCACGTGAAAGAAACTGTAAAAACCAACAGTGACGGGTGGGCTGAATTTTTCTGCGAAGGCGGCTCTGTCTCGGTGTGGGTTCAAGAATAAAGCATTAACTGAATGCTATATATTTTAAAACTAATCAGGTGAAAATGCCGGTATTTGCATATTTTCGATTATGTTTAATTAAAATTTTATAAAGTAATTTTACAACACAATGCTGAATTAAATATAATCTGGATTTATTTCCGTGAAATCATACTTTAAAACTTTTCTTGACATATTTTTTGAATACCTTTATATTCAATTTACTATAAATTTTCTGTTCTCCGAGGGCAACATGATAAATGACAACACCACGCATCAAAATCTAGAAATACAGAACACCGCACGTCAAAATCTGGAAATACAGGGAAGCTTATATTATCTCATTGGAATCATGACAATGATATCAATAAGCATTGGAATGCAGATAATTTCTAAATATACTATTAGCAATATCCTGCCGATGATTTTCACTTATGGCATAATTTTTATTTTATCTTTCATCTTATACCGCCGGAAAAAAAATCATAAATCAGTTACACTGCTTTCATGGATAATCGGCATATATTCCGTTTTACTCGTATCAGCACTAAAATTTAAATATGCCGCGGATCTTGACTGGCAATATTCCACTGAAAGTTATCATGTATCAGCCACACTTTGCACATTTGTATTGATGCTGCATTATTTTTACAATAAAAAATTGTATCTGACTGCCGGAGCCATTGCGTTCACGACATGGATCATATTTCTGATCATGGCGCAAAAAAATGGAGTCGTATTCCACGTGTAAATCAGAGAAAACGGCCAACTGGTACATGGAGTCGTGTTATTCAGAGAAATATATTTCATTCTAATGTGTTTCGTCATAACGTTCATTGGATATAAAACAATACCGATTATTGATGAATATGACAAAAAAAATAACGAACAAGCTCAAATGATTCTCAAGCAGACCGAAATTCAAAAAAACATTGTCGTGAAAATCAAAGAAAAAATGAACGGTCTTTTCGGCAAGGTCGATAATCAAAATGTGATCATTATTAACTTTAATGAAATGATTCAAAACCAGGCTGCAACTTTTGAGGAAATATCTGCGACAATTGAAGAACTTTTCAGCAGTGCTGAAAAAATTTCCGACTCTGCAACTCTTCAGCTTACGGAAAGCAATAAATTAAAAACTATTGTTGATGCATTCAAGGAACTTAAATTAAAAACCAAAAATAGTCTGGATCTGACATTGACTACAATTGAAGAAACAGTTAAAGATGTCAACCTTGGAAAAGAAAAGATTGAAGAAGTCGAAAAAACTATCGCTGATCTGAATGTTCAGAGTGAAAGTATTTCAGCGACAGTATCAATAATCACTGACATTGCTGATAGAATAAATCTTTTATCTCTGAACGCGAGCATTGAAGCCGCGCGCGCAGGAGATTACGGCAGAGGCTTCGCGGTCGTCGCTGATGAAATCGGCAAACTCGCGTTCCAAACATCCGAAAGCATTCAGGATATCGGGGAAATTTTATCTCAAAACCGAGTTAGTACAACCGCAGGCGTAGATGTTATCCGCTCAACAGCCGAAGTCATCAAACGAATGATTTTCAACATGGAAGAAAGTTCAAAAAACATTAAGTTTCTTAAAGAAAGTATTTTCGAAGAAGAAGAGCGCCTGAAACATATCAATTCGCAGCTTGAAATTAACATCCGCTTTTCAAATGAAATGCGCTCGGGAACTGAAGAACAAAAAATCGCACTGGAAGATACTGCAAGCGGAGTGCAGGATGTAAATAATATCGTCACAGTAATGTCAGAAAATATTTCTCAAATATCATCAGTATCAAAAGAAATCGTATCTGACGCTAAGGAACTTTTACTGATCGCTGAAAATAAAGAAAATTAAATTTCCAGTACCGAATTTAAGTTTCCCGGCATCTTGAATTATTGTTTACCAACGGAGAACCCAATGAAGCAGCTGATGTTTTTTATTTTATTTTTTTCCGTAACAATAATTTTTATAATCAGTAATATAAATTGCGCACATGATGATTTCACACCAAAAAAAACAAACACGATAAATAAAAATTTTCCAGAAGCAGCGCCTGAAGATGTTTCTAATCCCGACCATGTAGTCGGAAACGGAACGGCTGCAAGCTGCACATCCGCCGCTTTTATTTCTGCCGTTGCTCAAGGCGGAAAAATTGTTTTCAACTGCGGAACAAATCCAGTAACAATTACACTCAATGCCACTGCAAAAATTTTCAACAATACTGCATCCAAAATCATAATCGATGGAGGCGGACTCATTACGCTCAGTGGAAACAACGCATATAGAATATTATACATGAATACCTGTGATTCTAATCAGGTGTGGACGACAAGTCACTGCCAGGATCAGGATCACCCGAAACTAACCGTTCAAAACTTGAAATTCATCAATGGCAATTCATCAAGCGATGCAGCATTTGACGGCGGTGGAGCAATATGGTCACGCGGAGGCAGATTAAAAATATATAATTGCGTTTTTCAGAATAATGTCTGCGCAAGCACTGGTCCTGACGTAGGCGGCGGCGCGGTACGTGTTTTTGACCAATACCAGGATCTTCCCGTGTATATTGTAAACAGCACTTTCGGCGGAGCGGCCGGACTCGGCAATGTCGGCTCAAACGGCGGAGCTATCAGCAGCATTGGAGTATCATGGACAATCATCAACAGCATATTTTCATTTAACAGGGCAATCGGAAACGGCGGCAATCCTGCAGAGTCCGGCACTCCGGGCGGCGGCAGCGGCGGGGCGATTTATAACGACGGAAACAAAATGACACTCACGATTATAGACTCATCAATAGAAAAAAACGAGGTTAACTCATACGGGTCAGCTATTTTTTTCGTTACAAATGATCACACAGGCAACATACTCATTGACGGCTCAGTAATTAAGAACAATATCGGCGGTTCCTGGTATCCGAAATACCCCCAGATTTCCATGCATTCTGACACACGAATAGTTGTAACTAATACTGTTTTTCAATAAATAACGCGCCTTCTCCATCCACAAATTTAGGGATTATATTTTCTGACTGATGTATGCTTTTTATTTTGTTTTTTTTCGTTTATGTTTTTTTTTCTGCTGGTAAATCGAAATATTTGAATGAATCCGTCACAACATTCCATAAAAGAGCTTGTATTTCTGTATAAGTATACAAAAACCAAACAAGATCCTCTTTTTGTTCATCAGAATCACCAGCTAATTCTTCAATAATACGATCAAAAAAAAGAACAAACCCGACAGACAAAAGCTTACTCAAACTAATTCTGAAATTATTCCTATAAAACAGATAAACATCACATTGAGTATCATCCAAATCAACTCTCAAACATTTCCATTTATTACCGGGAACTTTTTTCTGGTATCCAGTCAATTTCCCTGTCTCCATAATATTAAAGTTCAAATTATCATGACAGTATTGGAAAATTTTTATCACAAACTCCTTTTTACTGATATTGAATTTTTCACTTGCTTCATTAATTTAAATTTTCATTTTTTCGTTTACATTTAGACTTGTTTTATGCATAAATTTCTCCTTAAATAGCTCTCAACTATATAACGAAATTCTGCACAAAAATGTAAAAATTTTTTTACGAAATCTGCATTTTTTTATTTCTCTTCTATATAAACAACATCCACACTCCAAAAATGGAAATTACAGCTCCGATAATTTCGCTGATTTTAATTTTTTCATGAAAAAGAAACACTGCCGGGAGAATTAGAATAACCGGTACAATTGATGTAATGGTTGATGAGACTCCTGTGCTCGTATATTTAACTGAAGCCAACGCTAATGACACTCCAAGGAATGGACCAAAAAATGAACCGGCAATTATAAATATAAATGCTGTTTTATCTTTCAATGCATTTATTACAATCCGCGATTTCCCAGTCAAAATAATAATTATAGCGAAACCCGCAATTCCTGCAATAATACGAATCTGCGTTGCTATAAAAGGATCAATCCCTTTAACGCCATATTTCCCAAGAACGAGCCCTCCTGCCTGACCTAATGCTCCAAGTACAGCGCATGCCACTCCGATTATGCTTTTTTTATAATTATGTCCTGCAGGTATTGCTTTACCATGACCGACTACTACAATAGCAATACCGGAAACAGTTACCGCCATCCCTGCCAGCTGAATTAATCCGAGAGTTTCTTTCAGAAAGAAAAATCCGATAATTGCCGCGAACACCGGAGTAAGCGACATCATTAACATGGAAATTCGAGCTCCTACATTAATGAAACCTTTGAATAAAAATAAATCTCCAAGTACAAACCCTATTATTCCTGAAAACACAAGCCACTTCCATGTATGAAAAGAAAGTCCCCATGGAACAGGCGATCCATTAACGAAAAGACCATATACTGCAATGAAGATAAAAGCGATTACAAGACGAATTAAATTCAAAGCGAGTGTTCCGACTTTTTTTCCTGCTGCTTCGAAACACAAGGCAGTAATGCTCCAGCATACGGCGGTCATTAACGCAAACATTTCTCCGGTTTTTAACATTTCTTTCTCCAAGCGATTTTATGGAACTATTTAGTTGTATCATACAACTATTGTCAACAAAAAATTCCTTTCCCTCTTGTTCTCTTTCGTAAAGATAGAGGGACGGAATTTTTATATATTAGTCTTTTTTTTATTTTTTTGGGGGCCTAATCAGAGCTAGTAATTCTTTATCGCTTAAATTTTCAGTCAGAACTGTAAAATCCGCGAGTGTAAGCTGATTTCCAAGTGTTGGATAACAAATTACATGTTTATCATTTTTTTCAATGCTTTGTATCGCTTTAACGCTGCCTTTTGAATATCGTGAAAATTTAGCTGACCATGCTTTAATTAGCTTGATGAGACTTTCTTTATTGTTAGATGCTTTCTCAAAAGTATCTTTTTTCATAGCGTTACTCAGACAATGCCCGAAAAGATACCTGTTTCTGCAAAAATAATAGAAGAAACCTTTATTCAATGTATCCTTTTTCTTTGCACCGACATTTTCTTTCAGTAACTCCGTTAAATACTCTAAAAGCGAACTTTCAAGATATATTGCAGAAATTACCGATTTTTCTTTCTTTTCATTAAAATCCATATTTTCCCTTACTATATAGTAATTTACACCAATTTTAGCTAAGAATAATTATTAGTCAACGAAAATTATGTGAGAATGAAATTTTTTATAAATACAATTGTCATAGTTGTTTACATGCAACGCTACTTAGGCATTTAAATTTTTTTTGCTTCTTTTATTTTTACTAATAATTTTCAATTTTTTAATCAAAAATCAAATCTAACAATTATTTATAATGTGTTAAATAATGAATCCATTCGAATTTAAATTATTGACATGCCTGTGTATAGTTATACACAGTACAAAATATCCGTTCTTTCTAGGGGGAAAATTGGATAGCAGTTTTCTATATGGATATCCAAAACAGGATGTCGCAAGAATAATATATTTTCATTTCAACGGATTAACCGGTGCTGCTAAATATTTATTGCCTCTTTTATTATTGCTGTTCATAATTGTTTTTTTCCACATCCTCAGTATGAAAAAAAAATCTTGGAAACAAAGCAAAAAATGCGATTACTCCATCAAAAGAACTGACCTGTTTAAAAACATATTCATCAACATTCTATTTCAACGCAGAACGAATAATTCAGCTTATGCAGCAATAATGCACAGTCTCTTTTTTATTCCGGGTCTCACTCTTTTGACTCTTGAAATTATTTACTTTTTTGATATCTATTTTGTGACTGCAATATTCCAAAACCGAATGCTGACTGGAAAACTATATCTCGCGTGGACGTTTTCGGTTGAACTTTCCGCGATTATGATTATTTCAGGAATTTCCATTTCATTATACAGAAGGCTTGTGTTACGCCCGTCAAACATCCGTTCAACAAAATCGGATTATTTTTTTCTTTCATATATCACAATCATGCTGTTTTTAATTTTTTTAAAACAAGCCCTTCTTATTAATTTGAATGATTTTCCTGAATTCGAAAAATGGTCTTTTATTTCATATCCTTTTTCACATCTCTTTACAAATTCAAATCCGGCAGCTCTGGAATTTTTATATTCCGGTGCGTGGTACATTTTCGCATTTATGTTTTTCGCAACATTTATCATTTTTCATAAAACAAAATTCGGACACTTTATATTCGGGTCTTTGAATCTGGCAATTACATCTCAAACAAAATTTAATGTTTCCAAAAAGTTTTTATATCCATTCGATAACAGTCTAATTTTCGAAAACAAATCACAGCCTGCAGGCGAGAATTCGCTCTTGAATTTTGACTGCAAAGACAGACTTGAAATTGATTCCTGTCTCCGCTGCGGCAGATGTCACAGATATTGTACCGCTGTAATTGCTGAAAAAAAACTTTCTCCGCTTGCAATCATGGAAAAATTAAAATTATTATCTTCGCAGAATAAATTAAATACCGATTTCATCCCTGAATACTTCTCACATGATGAAATCAATGATTGTTACAGCTGCGGCGCCTGCAGTGAAGCGTGTCCTGTTCTTTCCGATCCAATGAAAAAAATTGAATCAATTAAGAAATTCCAGACTTCAATGAACGGGAATGTATCACCCGCAATCGCAGACCTTTTCAGCAAAATTGATTTTTACGGAAACATTTACGGTAAATACGATCATGACATGGCTTATTCATCACAAATAAAAGCTCCCCATGTCAGTGCTGTTAAAAAATCCGATTATGTTTTATTTTTGGGATGCCGCGGTAAATCGAGTCCTCATACAATTGATATGATCAATAAATTCTGCGCGATCACCGAAAAAGCAAACATTTCCGTATCAATTTTAGGCTCCGATGAAGAATGCTGCGGAGACGCGCTGCTTCACCAGGGGAATGAATTTCTTTTCAGGGAAAAGGCATTAAAAAACTTAGCCTCATTTGAAAAATTTTCTGTAAAAAACATAATTACATTTTGCCCTCACGGTTATAACATTCTGAAAAAAGAATACAAGCATATTCTTAAAGAAAAATTTTCCACCTATGATTATTCTGTTTTTCATTACACTGAAATTTTAAATCAGCTACTGAATGAAAACCTTATCACATTAAAAAATAAAACAAATAAAAACATTGTCTATCATGATCCATGTTATCTTGGAAGATTCAATTTAAAATTCAATGATTCCAGGGACATTATGCACCGGGTTTCCAACGGAATAATTTTCGAAATGAACTCTTCAATGAACAAATCCATTTGCTGCGGCGGCGGCGCGGGAAAATTCACTGAAAAAGAAAAATCCGGTCACAATCCGAATGACATTATCGTACGCGAAGCATATGACACTGGCGCGAACATTCTCGCATCAGCGTGTCCCATCTGCATTGAACAATTTAATGAATCATTGCAGAACATGACGGATTTAAACATACAGGTGAAAGATTTACTTGAACTTGTTTTTGAATGTATGGAATAAAATCTCATCTTACCTGTTTAGACGATGAGTTAAAATAAAAAGGAGTTAGTTTATATGGAACAAACACTGTTTTACGTAGCGCCATTCGCAGCATTGTTTGCTCTCTTTTTCGCTTGGTTTTTCTATAAATCAATGATGAAAGCTGATGAGGGCAACGCGACTATGATTGAAATTGCCGGTTATGTGCGCGAAGGAGCATACGCTTATCTTTACCGCCAATACAAGGTAGTTGCAATTGTATTCGCCGTTTTATTTGTAATTCTCGCGATTCTCGCGTTCGCCGGAATTCAAAATCCTTTCGTGCCTATCGCATTTCTTACTGGAGGATTTTTCTCGGGACTTTGCGGTTTTTTAGGCATGAAAACAGCGACAAACGCATCTTCAAGAACAGCGCAGGGCGCTTCAGTTTCCCTTAACCAGGGACTCAAAGTCGCTTTTCGTTCAGGCGCCGTAATGGGATTAATTGTCGTTGGTTTTGGTCTTTTGGATATTACAATGTGGTATATCATACTCGATAAACTAGTATATTCACCTCAAAATATGGCAACAGGAATTTCTTTTCTCGGTCTTGATTTTGTAAAATCCGGAATTTCCGAGCATGATAAAATCATGGAAATTACGACAACAATGCTTACGTTCGGAATGGGAGCGTCCACTCAGGCTCTTTTCGCACGTGTCGGCGGCGGTATATTCACCAAGGCTGCTGACGTCGGTGCCGACCTTGTAGGTAAAGTTGAAGCAGGCATTCCCGAAGATGATCCTCGCAACCCTGCGACAATTGCTGATAACGTAGGCGATAATGTTGGCGACGTCGCTGGCATGGGAGCTGACCTTTATGAGTCATACTGCGGATCAATTCTGGCAACCGCGGCTCTTGGCGCGGCACTTCCTGTTATGGCTGGAACTTACGGCGGATTGAAAGCAGTTCTTGCTCCAATGATTGTTGCGGGACTTGGCATTATTTTTTCTGTACTGGGAATTTTTGCAGTTAGAACAAAAGAAAACGCGACAATGAAAAACCTTCTTTTTTCTCTAAATATTGGAGTATGGGGGAGTTCCATACTGATTCTTTTTGCAATTGCATTAATGGCATATTTTGATTTCATTACCTGGGGAATTTTCGGCGCGGTAGTCGCCGGTCTTGTCAGCGGATTAATAATCGGTCAATCTACTGAATATTACACATCCGATGAATATAAACCTACAAAAGGAATTGCGGCGCAGACTGAAATGGGACCTGCGACAACAATTATTGAAGGGATGGCTGTCGGCATGTATTCAGCCGGAATTCCTGTAATAACGATCGTAATCGGAATTCTTGTATCGTTCGGAGCTGCAGGCGGATTTTCAAATGTAAGTCAGGGTCTCTATGGTATTGGTTTCGCTGCGGTCGGAATGCTTTCAACTCTGGGAATCACTCTTGCAACAGATGCATATGGCCCAATCGCCGATAACGCCGGCGGTAACGCTGAAATGAGCAAACTTGATCCGAAAGTTCGCGAAAGAACTGACGCGCTTGATATGCTTGGAAACACGACAGCGGCTACAGGAAAAGGCTTCGCGATAGGTTCAGCTGCTCTTACAGCTATGGCTCTTCTTTCAGCGTACATTGAAGAAATTCGAATCTGGCTCGAAAAACTTTCCGCGGCAGGCGAAGGCTTCATAAAAATAGGTAATTACAGATTCTACAACAATATTGACACAGAACAAATCGCAGAACTTAAAATACAGGGCATAACAGCCGTCAAAACAGCTACTGCGTCGATTGCGGATTTCATGACTGCATATGACGTTACTCTAATGAATCCGACTGTTCTCTGCGGTCTGTTCATCGGCGGCATGATGTCGTTTGTTTTCTGCGCAATGACAATGAAAGCAGTCGGCCGCGCGGCAGGTTCAATGGTTGAAGAAGTTCGCAGACAATTCAGGGAAAAACCGGGCATTCTTGAACACAAAGAAAAACCTGACTACGCAACCTGTGTCGCTATTTCAACAGCAGGAGCGCAGAAAGAAATGATTGTGCCATCTCTTCTTGCCATAGTTGTTCCGGTTGTTGTAGGTCTTTTTCTCGGTGTTGCCGGCGTAATGGGACTTCTTGTTGGAGGTCTTACTACAGGATTTTCACTCGCATGCCTTCTTAACAATTCAGGCGGCGCGTGGGATAATGCTAAAAAGTACATTGAAAAAGGACATCATGGCGGTAAAAAATCTGCTGCTCATAAAGCGGGTGTTGTCGGAGACACTGTCGGTGACCCGTTCAAAGATACATCCGGTCCGTCTCTTAACATTTTAATTAAACTTATGTCAATGGTTTCTGTCGTTTTTGCGGGAGTAATCGTTAAATTCTCGCCTGCAATCGCAGAATTTCTTGGTTTCATGAAATAGATTTCATCCGGGCGGAAGCATCTTTCCGCCCGTTTTTAAATTTCACTGCCAGTTACAAGTTACCTCTGAAACATTCCTATACGAATATAACTTTTAAGACTTCATTTACAAACTCAAGACTATTGATTTATAATGCAAACCCGACATTAACTTTTTCAGCCGCTAACGCATTAAATTTGAATTGAAAGTTTAAGTTGTAATTATTATATTGTAATAAATTTTTCAAATATATGGAGCTGGACATGAAAAATACTTTCATTATTATAACTTTATTTTTTATAATTTCCTGCACCGCAGCGCAGACTAAAACCGAATCAGACAAACCAGCTAACCAGCCGTTAAAAGAAGATTACATTGATGTAATTTGCGAAAGACTCGCTTTTCATCTTTCACCGCATTTATGGAGTGTTGATTCAAAAACAATCAAAGATACCATTTATTATGAAATGCCATACCCCCGTGTTTACGCGATACTTGTGTTTTCAACTAAGGGGGAATATATTGACGGATTTATCAAGGAAGACGGAAAAATTATTCCTCTGATTTATACTGTTTATTTCCGTGATCCTTCGGGAATGTCATTTAGAGTCAAAAAAATTTACTATAATACTAATGAAATCGGTATTTTAAAACTATTTTACCGCTGAATTCAGCCTGCCTCACTTCGTTCAATAAAAATTAATGCAAAAAACCGTAAGATATTTTTGTTGACAGAACAATCATATGTCACAAAAACAAATACACGGAAAAAGAAGCGGGCAACCCGCTTAAAATAAACATTTATAAGGAGCCATCCATGAGCAAATTAACCGACTCATTGAAAAAAATGGAAAAGCATAACTCCATTTTCGAGGAACAGATCCGAAGTCTCGATGTACCTATCTGTAAGGTTTTCGGTACAATGAAATCTCTTTCACCTGTCGAGTTTTCTGAAACAGGAATTACTCTTTCCACAAAAGATACAGCTAAGGTTAACGAATCATTTCAAAACAGCGTTAAAGCATCGAACAATAAAGTTCTGGCAGCAACAGGAACAAATAAAAAACCTCTCAGCAAAAAACGCGTCGCTGTTCTTTTCTCAGGCGGACCCGCTCCTGGAGGACACAATGTTGTTGCGGGACTTTACAAAATTCTCGGCAAGGAAAACACTCTTCTCGGCGTTAAAGCCGGCCCGAAAGGTCTTCTCGAAGGAACTCTTTTCGAAATCACTTCCGCGCATATTGATGACATCATGAACACAGGCGGATTCGACTTTCTAGGCAGCGACAGAACTAAAATTAAATCTGATGAGCAGTTTGCAGCGGTTAAAAAAACATGCCTTGACCATAACTTAGACGCGATAGTAGTAATCGGCGGGGATGATTCAAACACTAACGCGGCAATTATCGCTGAATATCTTTCATCGGGAATAAAAAAAGACGGCAGCGGCGTTCAGGTTATCGGCGTTCCTAAAACAATCGACGGTGATCTTCAAATCGGCGATTTGCTTCCGATTTCCTTCGGATTTGATACAGCGACTAAAATTTATTCAGAACTTGTCGGCAACATTCTTCAGGATACTCCATCGTCAAGAAAATACTGGCATTTTATCAAACTAATGGGACGTTCCGCCTCGCATGTCGCTCTTGAGGTAGCTCTTCAGACTAAACCCGCGGTTGCTTTAATCTCGGAAGAGGTCGCTGAGAAAAAAATGTCACTGGCGGAAATAGTTGAAAATATAGCAAAAGCTGTTGTCGAAAGATCGCACAAAGGAATTAATCATGGTGTTGTTCTTGTTCCGGAAGGCATCATTGAGTTTATCCCGGAGATGACGACTCTGCTTGAAGAACTTAACGATAAAGTCGCGCATTTTGAAAAGGAAATGTCTGCTCTTGACGGTGCTGAAAAAAGAAATTTCATTCAGGCAAAACTTACTCCGGCACACGCGAACTTAATGTCCACTCTTCCTGATTACATTGTGGCAATGCTTCTTGCGGAAAGAGATTCACATGGCAATCTTCAGGTTTCTCTCATACCTACCGAGCAGCTGCTAATCGACATGGTAAAAGTTAAAGTAAAATCAATGGACGCGAAAGTTCCGTTCAAATCTCAGAATCATTTCTTCGGTTACGAAGGAAGATGCGGAGCTCCTAGTCTTTTCGATGCGGCATACTGCCTTAACCTGGGACTTACAGCAGCATCACTTATTCTTAGCGGAAAAACCGGTTATATGGCAAGTATTTCAGAACTCAGCACCGGAGGAAAACCTGTCGCAATTCCTTTGACTGGTCTTCTTAACATTGAACGCAGACACGGCAAAGACGAAATGGTTATTGAGAAAGCCCTCGCTAAAACTGATTCTGAAGCGTTCAAATATTTTGCGGAAAGAAGAGCGGACTGGGCAAAAGAAGACGTTTTTGCTTCTCCAGGACCAAGACAACTTTGGGGACCTGCTTCAAAACAGACTCCAATTACAGTCGCACTTAACAGAAAATATTCAAGTCTTGACTTTAAAATAGGCAGATCGGAAGAG
>JBFZEW010000456.1:0-3796 GCA_041306665.1 Spirochaetota bacterium
ATATTATGTTTTTATATTAGTATTTATTTTAATTATATTTATAATTTTAAAAAGTTGCGGAAAAGATGGAGAAATAGTTTATGAGTATGCTAAAGTTGAAAAAGGTATTGTTGAAAAAACCATTTCTGTAAGCGGAAAGCTTGAGCTTATCGATAGCATAATAATTAAAAGTGAAATTCCAGGTGAAATAATCGAGAATAATCTTGAATTTAATACTTATGTAAAAAAAGGACAGTTGCTTGTTAAAATAAAATCTGAAGCTGTCGATGCGGATTTCAATTCTTTTAAAAATACATACACTTTAGCCAAAAATGATTTGGAAAATTCCCGCCAATTTCTGGCAGTTCAGAAGAAGCTTTACAATGAATTATTGATTTCAAAAAAAGAATATGATGATGTTAAACTTGCATATGACAGGAAATATTCATATTATAAAGATGTACTTGAGCAGTATAATATGAAGCTAGAAAATGTAAAAAAGAAAAATGTATATTCTCCCGTCGATGGAATTATCATTCAGAATTACGTAGAAAAAAAATCCGAAATAGGAAACAACACTCCGCTTATTCTTCTTACGACAACATTAAAAAAAATGAAATTAGTTATTATAATTGATGAAGCAGATATCAGCTACATTAAACGCGGACAGGAATTAAAGTTCATGGTTAGCGCTTATCCTGATAAACTTTTTTCCGGAAAGATTGAACAGGTCGGAATGAATCCCATAACTAAACAGAATGTGGTCAGTTATGAAGCCTTTGTCGAATGTGAAAATACTGATGAATTTCTTAAGCCGGGAATGACTGTAACTGCCACTGTAGAAGTCGACAAAAAAAATGCTGTTTTACGTGTTCCAACTCAAGCATTATTGGTTTCACCGGTTGATAAACCGGTTAAAGCAGGGGAAAAATTCGTTTGGATTAAGGACCGACAGTCCGATCTGGATGTTCCAATGCGGCAGGTTAAGGTTACTACAGGTATATTAGGGGATACTTTTGCTGAAATTACCAGCGGTAAAATCAAAGTTGAGGAAGAAGTCTTAATCGGGGTCCACACGAATGCTGTTAAATAAGGTTTGGATATGGCAAAAATAAAGAATGTAATAGAAATTCAAAATTTATTTAAAATATATAATGAGGGTGAGGATATCGCCGTTCATGCGCTGTCTGATGTCAATCTCAGTGTTAAACATTCTGAATTTCTTTCAATAATGGGTCCTTCAGGTTCGGGAAAATCAACATTTATGAACATACTTGGATTTCTTGATTCTCCATCAAAGGGAAAGTACATTATTGACGGGATAGACGGAAGTTCTCTTAATAATGATCAGAAAGCTGATATTAGAAATAAAAAAATTGGATTTATTTTCCAGGGATTCAATTTGTTAGCAAGAACTTCTGCGTTGGAAAATGTTGAGCTTCCGCTTTTTTATAAAGGCAATGTCAGTCCAAAACAAATGCGCGAAAAAGCATCTGAACTTTTAAATCTTGTCGGTCTTTCGGGAAGAGAAGACCATGTTCCAAGTAAACTTTCAGGCGGCGAACAGCAGCGAGTTGCGATTGCCCGTTCGCTAATTAATGATCCCGCTATTATTCTAGCAGATGAACCGACAGGAAACCTTGACACAAAAACTACGAATGACATTATGAATTTATTTACCAGATTAAATGAAGAACTTGGTTTGACGATAATAATTGTAACGCACGAGCCTGAAGTCGCGGATTTTACAAAACGGAAAATTGTTTTCCGTGACGGTAAATTGATACAGGATACAATTATGAAGAAGAAAAAAAATATAGGTTACTCAAGAGATATGTACAAATGAATCTTTCAATCAGCATGCGTTCAGCTGTATCAACTCTGAAAAAAAATAAAGTCCGCTCTACGCTAACAAGTATTGGAATTGTAATAGGTGTTGCATCAGTAATTATGATGGTTGGATTCGGAAATAGCGCGAAAATAATCGTCAGGCAAAAAGTTTTTTCTTTCGGCGAAAATGCCGTTGTTGTAACAGGGAGTCCGAAAGGCATTATAAACAATCACGACTCTCAATATTTAAGAAACAATTTTTTTGAAATTAAATATTCTTCTCTTTGCACGCAAGCTAAAAATAGCAGAATCTCCCGCGGGTCAAAATTTGATTCTACATTATTAACTGCTGTCGAGAATGATTTTTTTCGCATTCAAGGATGGAAAATAAAATACGGCTCGTTTTTTACCGCTGAACAAGAAAATAATTATGAAAACGTGGCTATAATCGGTGATACGATCAGAAAAAAATTTATAGGTTTTAGCGATCCTGTCGGTCAAAAAATAACTATTGATGGGAAACCATTTCGCATCATTGGATCTTTTGAGCCGCGCGGAATGACCTTTTCGCAGGATGATTTTGATGATTTCATTGCAGTTCCATATGAAACGTATCATAATCGCCTTAAGAACGAAAAATTCAATACTGTTCTTTATGTTGCAGCTGGTTCTGAAAATTCGATTCCCGGCGCTATATCAATTTTAAAAAAATATTTTCGTGAAAAATATAATCAGAAGGAAGGGGAAAAAGATGATTTTGTCATTAAAACAAATGATGAGAATCTTGAAATTGCTGAATATATTTCACTAACATTATCTTCCTTGTTGATTGGAATTGCCTCAATTTCATTGATTGTCGGGGGAATCGGAATCATGAATATCATGCTTGTATCCGTGAGCGAAAGAACCCGTGAAATAGGCATTCGTATGGCTATTGGCGCAAGAAATCGGGATATTTTGCTGCAGTTTATTATTGAATCTGTGACTTTATGCGTTCTCGGCGGGATAACAGGTATTTTTTTAGGATATTTGATTTATTTTCTGATTGTTTTAATTCTTGGGTGGGAGTTTTATTTTTCTTTTCTTTCAGTGCTGATTTCATTTTCTTTCGCGTGCATGGTCGGAATTTTTTTCGGATATTATCCTGCAAAAAAAGCGGCAAAATTAAATCCTATTGACGCACTTCGATATGAATAATTTTTTCCGATAAAATTTCAAAAAAAATTCAAATTTAATAAGTACTTGTACAAAAAATGAGACATATTTAAAAAATACTATAAAGACATAATCTTGTTTCTTCCGATAAATAAAACAGATTAAAGAACATTGTTCTGTTTATTGCGCGAAGGAGAAACAAGTTGAAAGAGAATAAAGAAATAACCCGCTTTAAAAGATTTTTAAAAGTCGAAAAAGGTTTGTCGCCCAATTCTATTTATTCCTATACTTATGATTTGAAAAAATTCAACGAATTTATGGAAGAAAGAAATAAATCGATGTTAACCGCGAATCAGGACGATATACAGAAATTTTTATCCTTTGAAAAAACAAAAAAACACAATTCATCTAGAACAATGGCGAGATCTCTCGCGGCAATCCGGCAGTTTTACAATTTCATGTCAAGCGCGGCTGCCGATAATGTCGAAAATCCAACGATGAAAATAGAAACTCCTCAGATCAGAAAGTCTTTGCCCGATTTTCTTACGACAGACGAAGTCGATAAATTGTTCGATTCGATTTCAGAGACAGATGTTTACGAATTACGCGATAAAGCTATATTTGAGCTTCTATATTCATGCGGTTTGCGCATTACGGAAGCCATTGATTTGAAATTTTCAGATGTTGATTTTGAAAACAATATTCTTAGAGTCACTGGAAAAGGAAATAAAGAAAGACTTGTTCCTCTTGGAGCTGAAGCGCTTAGGCTGATCAGATTATTTCAAAAGAAATCACGAGAGGAAATTTTAGGCATTCGTTTAAGCGATTTTCT
>JBFZEW010000457.1:0-6758 GCA_041306665.1 Spirochaetota bacterium
TGATTTTACAGGCAAAGTTAAATTCGGCGGATTCAATGATTGTGAATGGAGGAAGCCTTAAATCCGGCCGAATTTCATCTAATAATGATCATAGAATCGCGATGGCCGGAGCGGTTGCCGCAGCTTCGGGAAGCATTACAGTCGAAATTGAAGATTCGGATGCTGTAAATAAATCATACAGCGCTTTTTATAATGATGTAATTAAAGTCGGAGGAACTGTTGAACAGCTTCGGTAGATTATTCAGATTATCGGTTTTCGGCGAATCGCACGGTAAATGCGTAGGCGTGACTCTTGATGGAGTTCCAGCGGGAATTGAACTTCGTGAAGATGATTTTGCGGCAGATCTTTTACGCCGTAAAAGCGGAGCTGCAGGAACCACACCGAGAATAGAAGCGGATGAACCTGAAATAATTTCCGGCATATTCGAAGGGAAAACGACGGGAGCTCCGCTTACAATTATTTTCAGTAATGAAAATACCGTGTCAAAAGATTACTCCAATCTTGTAAAACATCCGCGGCCTGGGCATGCTGATTTTACAGGCAAAGTTAAATTCGGCGGATTCAATGATTACCGCGGCGGAGGACATTTTTCAGCGAGAATGACGCTAGCGCTGGTCGCTGCCGGGGTTGTCGCGAAAAAGATTATCCTGCCTTCGGTTATCACTGCTGAAATCGATGAAATCGGCGGTGAAATTGAATATCAGAATGTCTTAAACGAGGCAATCATACAGAATGATTCACTGGGCGGAATTATTAAATGCACTGCTAATGGAATTCCGGCTGGTTTAGGCGAGCCTTTTTTTGATTCACTTGAATCAGTAATATCACACGTGATTTTTTCGATTCCGGCAGTGAAAGGAATCGAATTCGGCGATGGTTTTAAAACAGCTTCAATGAAAGGAAGCGAAGTCAATGACTGCCTCATTGATGAAAACGGTAAAACACAAAAGAACAGTGCTGGCGGAATAAACGGAGGAATTTCAAACAGTAATGACCTGACTTTCCGGGCAGTTTTCAGACCGACGCCAAGCATTGCTAAAAGTCAGAACACATTTAATTTTGAAAATAACAAAATTGAAAATCTGGAAATACACGGAAGGCATGATTCGTGCGTTGTGCTAAGAGCGCCGGTCATTGTTGAGGCCGCGTGCGCGTGCGTTTTAGCGGATTTCATGCTCATTGAACAAAAAAGAAAACGGATTAAGGAGTAAATTATGAGCCTGCAGGAAATAAGAAAAAAAATCGACATTAAAGACGCGACAATCGTAAAACTTTTAAACGACAGAATGGAACTCGCATTAATGTCGAAAAAATTTAAGAAAGATATTGAAGACACAAAACGCGAAGATGAACTTCTTTTAAAAATCAGAGAAAACGCCGGCGGATTAATCAATCCTGAATTCATCGAAAAACTTTTTCTGGAAATAATTACGGAAAGTAAAAAACTTCAGAAGAATAATTACTCTTTAATAGCCTTTCAGGGAGAACACGGCGCGTATGGTGAAGTCGCGGCCAGATCATGGAATGAAAAATTTATTCCAGTGCCTTGTCTTGAATTCGCGGATGTTTTCGAAGGAGTTGATAAGGGTTTTTACGATTACGGAATTGTTCCAATTGAAAACACTCTCGGCGGAGTTGTCGGTGAAGCTAATGATATTTTAATCAATTCAGATCTTCACGTAATCGGCGCGGTTGAACTTCCTGTGCATCATTGTCTTCTTGCACTTCCCGGAACAGACCACCGCGACATACGTCTGGTATATTCACACTCTCAGGCTCTCGCGCAGTGCAGGCATTTTCTATCGCGGAACAATCTTGATCCTGTGCAGTATTACGATACGGCAGGCTCGGCGAAAATGCTTGCTGAAAAAAGACCTGAAGCGTGCGCGTGCATTGCGAGCCGCCTTGCCGGTGAGTTATACGGTCTGGAAATAATTAAAGAAGGAATAGAAGACTTGAGCACAAACAGAACACGATTTCTTGTCCTTTCAAAAGAAATAAACACTGAAGCAGGAAACAAATGCTCAATTCTGTTTTCAACCGCTCATAAAGCCGGTACGCTTTTCAGAACTCTGCAGGTTTTCGCTGAAGCGAATATTAATTTAACAAGAATTGAGTCTGTTCCAAGTCAGCCGGGCAGCTACGCTTTTTTTCTTGATTTTATAGGAAACGACAAAGATAAGAAAATAATTGATATTTTAGAACAGGTTAAAAAAGAAACGACTGACTTTAAACTCATGGGATGTTATAATGAGAGGGTAGTTCAATGAAAAAAATTGTTATATTAGGCGCTGGACACATGGGTGCATGGCTTGTTGAAGAACTATGCCACGATTACGATGTTTCCATTTATGATCCGGATGTCAGAAAATTAAAATATTTTTTTAACGTTACCAGACTGACGGAACTTGCGCAGATAAAAGAAATTAATCCTGACATGGTAATAAACGCGGTAACGCTGCATAAAACAATTTCTGTTTTTCAGGAAGTGATTCCATTAATTAATAAGAATTGCATCATATCCGATATTACATCCGTGAAAACGGGACTGAGCGAGTTTTATAAAACCGCCGGATACAGATTTGTATCGACTCACCCGATGTTCGGACCGACATTTTCAAATATACGTGATTTAAGAAATGAAAATGCGATAATTATTACTGAATCATGCGACGAAGGAATTGAATTTTTCAGAAAATTTTATTCAAGTCTAAATCTGAACATTTATGAATATTCATTTGACGGACATGACAAAACAACGGCATATTCTCTGTCAATTCCGTTTGTTTCATCAATGGTGTTCGCGGCTGTAATGAAAAAGCAGGATGCTCCTGGATCGACATTCAAGAAACACATGCAGATTACCGAAGGTGTATTGTCAGAAGATAATTATCTTCTTTCTGAAATTCTTTTCAATCCTAATACTCTTGAACAGGTTGAAAAAATTAACGCGAAATTATCTTATCTGACTCACATATTGAAAGGTAGAGATTTCGATGAGATGGTCAAATTTCTTGATACTTTAAGGGATAACATTAAATAAAATGTCACCTGTAAAAAAGTCCATGCCCAAAAAAACCGCCGCGAAGAAATTCGCCGCGGTGAAAAATACTGCACCGAGGCAGCATCAAAGCAGCAAGGCGAAGTATGTTCTTACGATAATGATTCTTACAGCAGCAATCTTATTCATAGTTTCGAAAAATAATAAACTGCCTGAAATTAAAAAAACTGTTTCTCAAAAAATCGCCCAAACCCGAAAATCAGACAAAGATGATGTCATTGTAAAAAAGGACGATAAAACAACTAATCCCAATGATAAAACTTCAAACGACAAAGCTGTTTTGAAAACGGAACAGGCAGCAGATGTTTCAGTTTTTTTTCTGGTGTTTCAAAGCGATGAAACTATTAAGTACGTTCCGGTAAAAAGCAGCGTAATGACGGACAATAAATATGCAGCTGCGATGAAGCTTTTAATAAGCGGTCCCTCAGCGCAAATGAAATCAAAAGGCTATCAGTCTGCATTTCCACCCGGCGTTAAAGTCAACGGCGTGAATGTCGTAAACAGGGTTGCTGTAATAGATTTAAGTTCTGAAATCCGTGAAAATGCCATTGGCGACATTCTTACCGCGAGAGTAAATCAAATTCTTTTGACAATGAAAAATTTCAAGGAAATTGACGGAATTGAAATCCGCATTGACGGAAAAGCGGCAAATACTCTCGGCGGTGACGGTCATGTTCTAAACTGGCCGCTTAAGGAAAAACTTTAATGCTTGAAATTGAAATTAAATCATTCTGCCCGGATTTATCCGCTGTCGAAAAAAAACTCATTTCAATCGGAGCTGATTTTCGCGAAGCAATCATTGAAGAAGATGTTTATCTTCAGCATCCATGCAGGGATTTTCGCGAAAGCGGGGAAGCGTTTCGCATCAGGAAAATGAATGATAAATACTGCATTACATATAAAGGACCGAAACTTTCTTCGAAAGCTAAAACCCGTTTTGAAGAAGAAACCGCAATTCTTGACGGCGAAAAAACTTTATCTATATTTGAAAAACTTGGATTCGTTAAATCAGGATTTGTAAAGAAATTACGAAAAATTTATGTCCTTGGAAATGTTGAAATTTGTCTTGATGATGTTGAAAAACTTGGAACATTTGTTGAAATTGAAAAATTAGGTGACAATTATTCTGAAATTGAAAAGGAACTTTTCGCCATTGCTGAAACAATTGGGCTTTCGCAGTTTACGACAAAAAGTTATTTGTGCATGATTGAAGAAGGTGAAAATGAAAAGATCCAATCTTGAACAAAATCTTTTTACAAGAAAACCTGCCGCTCCCGTGTATCTTAAAGGGGGAGACAAAGCTGTTCTTTTAATACATGGATACAACGGTTATGCCAAAGATTTCGAGTATCTTGCCTCGCGGCTTAACAAAGCCGGTTTTTCAGTAGCAGTTCCGCGTCTGGCAGGTCATGGTACTTCTGCCGCAGATTTTCTTTCAACCAATGCTGAAATGTGGCTTCGATCAGCAATTGATGCTTATCTTGACTTGAAGTTGAAACATGAAACTGTATATGTCGCAGGGCTGTCAATGGGCGGACTGCTGACACTTATTCTTGCGTCAATGTTTGATATTAAAAAAATCGCTTTGATGGCGCCAGCATTGATCAACAGGAAAAAAGATATTTTGTTTACTCCTTTTTTCAGGCATTTCATTACTAAGAAAAAACGCAACTGGCAGGGAAAAGAAAACGATGAAGATGACATCTATCTTGCCGATGAATACTGGAAATGGAATTTCATTCCTTCCGCCGCAGAGTTTTTAAAACTGCAGAAACACGCGAAAAAAATTCTGAAATTTGTTAAGTCAGATGTTTTTACAATTGTATCAACGGCTGATGAAATGATTGCTCCTGAATCTGCAGGTCTGATTGAAAAGAATGCAAGCTCGATCAACTGCGAGAAACTCATGCTCACGGAAAGTCCGCATGTAATGAGCAAAGGTCCGGACAAGGAACTCATTGCCGATAGAATTATAGACTGGTTCAGCAGGTAGAGAAAATTTTATATAAAATGTTATAATTTCAACATTGAGTCATATTCCTTGTGAGTTCCTATCCAAAACCAGATAATAGTATCACTATTTTCAACTAATCCCAGTGCTCTGTAATTTAAACCGACTCGGACAGAGAAGACATTTTTTATTGTTTTTGTATGTAGAGATGGATGTTTAGGATTATTTTTTAAAAGAATAAAATTTTTATCTGCCAGTTTTTTTTTAAATCATTTGGTAATTTCTGATATGCATTACGAAATCTGCTGGTGGTGGAATGTTTTATAATTTTGAACATTTACCATTATTGTATTCATTAAGTGTTTCATTAAAAAGAGAATTTAAATTTCCATTAATAATATCATTATTTAATTGGTCGTCCCACTTTTTTTGATCATAATCTGAAAACCATTCTTTGAATTCGCTAAATTCTTTATGGGAAAGATTTTTTACAGCATTTTCAATATCGATTATTGAATTCATTTTTACCTCTCAAAATTAAAATATGAATATATTGTAAAAAAGTCAATTAAAAATAAAATTTTTTTAATTTGAATCGAATTCCTTAAAATAAATTTTTCTGCGAGATTGAAAATCAATCTGATTTCTTTGACTGATAAATCCCGGCTGTTTGTTTGTTTGTTTGTTTGTTTGTTTGTTTGTTTGTTTGTTTGTTTGTTTATTCTGAAGCAGATAGGAATGTTTTTTACTGATTGTTTTCTTTTTGACCTGTTTAAAATTGGTTTAATATTTTCCATAAAAACGCTATTTCTATAATAATTTAATTCTAGAAGATTCTTTCATCCAATTTATCAATTCTTCATCAATGTCGTTCTCTGTGAAAATTTCAACACGATTAATAATCAGATTATTTTCTGATTTCAAGGTTTTTACAATTCTGTTATTTTTAATCTCAGTCTGAGTATAAAATTCAATGAAAATATGTTTTTCGCTTCGCCTGAAACCCAATACTGCAAATGGTTGTGGATTCAATAATTGAATGCTTGCTTTCTGAACTTTCAATTTAAATTCAAATGCATTGGAAAATTTATCCAGCAAAGCTAATGTCAATATTTCATGTTCCTTTTGATGAAAAATAAAATGTTTTTCCAGTTCATTTCTTTTGGCTTTATCAATCGTCATTTAAGTTTTCACTTTTACCGGAATATATATTTCGGTAATTGAATCTTCATTGTATGGTCCTTTATTGTCCTTTCCGTAAAACTCGAAATTATACAAATATGGAAGCTTGTATTCCGAATCAGGAAGCCATTTTTCATAAATGTATCTGTATGTATGTCCGATTTTATTTGCCAGACCTTTATGAATGAATTTAAGATAATTCTGTTTCGGTATGATTTTTGACGTAAATTGAACCGGGATGTTTTTAATTGAGTTCACTTCAGCGGCAAGGAAGAAAAAAATACTGCCTTGATCCTGATCTTCAAACCAGTACTGCATTTGATAAAACCTCTCCGGTATAATTCTATCAGAGAGTAATGAACAATTTTTAGAAAGCACATCCCATTGCGGAGAAAGATCCATGTTTGATTTAAGATCAAAATAAAAGGAGATTCCGGCAAAAATAATTTCATCAAGAATTACAAGTTCAGGTTCCTGGTCTGGAGATTCGCGGTTAAACTCAATCTTTTCTTTTGTAATAGCATGTTGTATTTTCGATTTGTCATATACATTGTCTTTTCGCA
>JBFZEW010000458.1:0-3530 GCA_041306665.1 Spirochaetota bacterium
CGCCTCTTGGAATCATACCGAGACCGATTCTAAACGCGCCAAGTTTGTTGAAATTCAGAAAAAACGCCGGCAGTCCGCATCCTATTATTTTTGCCAAGATAGCTCCGGCTGTATAAACTAAACCAAAAATCAAAACTTCTTTTGATGCAAGCTTCAATGGATTAACCAGCATTCCCATGACGCAGAAAAACAGCGGTATAAACATGAGCTGGATTGTATGCAGCTTATCATGAATTACAAAACTAAGATCAGTTCTCGAAAGAGCAAGACCCATTACATATGCTCCAATGATCAATGCAAGCCCTGCTTTTTCAAAAACACCCGACAGCATAAACGCCAGACCCAATGACATTACAGAAAAAGAAGAAACTGTTTTAAAAATTTTCAGAAACATGCTGATCCTATGCGCGAACATGACTCCTAATATTGTAAAAAACAGCCATACGCCGATTGCTTTAATCGCGATCATTCCAATGTGCATCCAGTCAATAACGGAATGAGCATTTGTTTCAGCAACTGAAATACCAAGTACAACAGCCAATATAATGATGCCTAAAATGTCATCAATGACGGCTCCCGCCATTATCGATACGCCTTCGGGAGAATCCATTTTATGTTTATCGGACAAAATACGCGCTGTGATGCCGACAGATGTCGCAGTACTCATTACACCCATAAATAAAGCCTGCGGCGACATGAATTCAACTTTTAAAAAAAACATAGTCGTACATGTTCCGAATAAAAATGAAACGATCACGCCGCCGACTCCAATAACTGTTCCGGTAAAAGAGTATTTTAAAAACATGTCAAAATCTGTTTCAAGACCTGCCGAAAAAAGAAGAATTATAGAGGCTATTGTGGCAAAACCATAAAGTTCCACTGAAACCGGAATTACCGACATTGCAGGCAAAGGGAAAATGCCTCCCGAAAATAGAGGCAATGAAATGCTGCCAAGCATGTACGGACCGATCACAATTCCTGCGAATAATTCTCCAAGAACCTGCGGAAGTTTAATTTTTTTAAATAAATGTCCCCCAAGTCTTGCAGCATATATAATAACACCAATCTGTATCACGAGCATCGTCATCATGTGAGTTATACTTTGATCCGCAGATCCTTCAGAAGCGAAGAGATATTTTGAAGCAGCAAATACTAAAAACATTGCCGTATATTTTAAATTATTCAAAAACTTCATTTGCAGCTCCTCGCGAAGTAAAATCATCACACAATAATAATTCATTAGAAATGTATAAATTCATATTGTCAAATAGAATAATGGAAAATATAAAATGCCGGATTTTTTCCGGCATTTTATACAGTCGCAACACTCGATGTTTGAACATGATTTTATGAATTTAAAAGAACAATTCCTCCGACGAGTGAAAACAGAGCGAATGATTCAACAATCCCTGGTGCAAGGAAAACTTTTCCGCTTATTGAAGCTTTTTTACTGACTCCAAGAATAGCCGAGCTGCAGGCTTTACCCTGAAAAATCGCGCTAACCATAAGACCCATTCCAGCAGAAAGACCAATGCCGAATTTCGCAAAACCGGCAAGATCAGATCCTGAAATCAGAATCATCAATACAAATCCGTAAATAGTCTGCGAAGCAGGCATTGCAGAAAGCCCTAAAAAAATACCATGCCCTTCATCTGTTTTCGACATCGCACCATGAGAAGTTGCGCCCGCGATACCGCATCCGATTGAACTTCCGACTGCACCAAGACCAAGTGCCAAAATAGCTCCGAATACTCCTAATCCTAAATCCATATGTTTTCTCCTGTAAACTTAATTCTTATTTTAATATATTGAGGTTTCCCCCGTTCACCATTTTTTAGCTTTGGTGATTATGCGCGAATTAATCTTTTAAAAGATCTTTGAGCGGCTTAAACATGCGGCCGTCTCCGTCAAAACTCCATCTGTAAAATTCAAGAAAATTAAGCCTCAATCCGTGAATTACTGCTCCCATTATTCCAAGAGCGATGTTTAAAAGGTGACCAAAAACAAATATGATGATCGCCAACACCGGACCCGCATAGGGAATACCGCTCCATATGCCGACAGCCATGTCATTAAAAGTACCGGCAATCAGAGCCCCTGAAAGACCGAGCGCGAAAATACGAATGTAGCTTAAAACATCTGAAAAAAACTGTACTCCGTTGTAAAGTCCGCCTAAACCGCCCAATATTATTTTTATCGGATTAAATGAACCTGCCGCGAAACCTGTTGCAAAAAAAACTATCCCAGCGCCGTACATCATGATATATTCTGTAAGCTGCAGTCCGGGAATGCTCTTTGCGGGAGTGACACCGAATTTCGGCGCTTCTCCATACCAGAAAAAGAAAGCCCATATAAGAACGATCCACGAAATATTCGCAATTGGAGCAAATATCTTTTTATTCGAAAGGAGGCGAAGCGTTTTCAGGAATACTGAAAACGAAATATGAATCATTCCGACAAGGATGGAAACCATCATCATTTTACTTAAATCATCGCCTTTGGTCAAATCAATGGAAAAAACAGAAATTTGACTTAATAAACCGCCGATAAATTCATTATGCTTTGAACTGATGCTGTAAAAACTTCCGAAAGCTAAACCGTAAACTGCAGTCGCGAGACAAAGTATCATTGCAAGATTAAAAATTCTTTTCACATTTTTTTTCAAGTTTTTAGATTTAAACCGTAAATATGCAAGAAGCAGAAACAGCGTCAGACCATAACCACCGTCGCCCATTATCATCGCAAAAAATATTACAAATGATAAAAACACCCATGCGGATGGATCCCAGTCATTATACGAAGGAATATCGTAAAACTTCACAAGCGGTTCACCTAAGCCGGGAAGTCCTTTATTTTCCATTGCTGTAGGAATTTTTTCACCTTTTTCAGGTTCTAGTTCAAACATTTCAACATTATGTTTAGAACATTCCGCTTGCGCGTTTTTGAAATTGTGTTTTTCCACCCATCCCTGCGATGCGAAAACTTTACCTTCAAGCGCGTCAACAGAACTGGTTGCAGCTTTTTCAAAATTAACTTTATTCAATTCTTTTAAATATAATTTAAAAATGCGGTCTTTAGCGTCAATGTAAGAAACAATGCGTTCGATGACTTCTTTCATATCTCTTTCATTATGAATAATTTTCATTTCAAGACTTTCAAGATCGCTTTCAAAATGAAGTTCTGTGCAGTTTTCGAGTGTCACTTTCTGCTTTGAAAATACCATGAAATAGTTACGCTGATTTGTTTCATTGACATCAATTACGCTTATTATTTCTTGATTATCAAATTTAACCGCGGAATAATTTTTCCCAGATGTTTCAAAAAACTGTATAGCCATGTTTCCGCGTTTCTGTATTTCAGCAATGTCGCTTAATTTAAAATTCCCCCATGGTTCAAGTAAACGTATTTTCGTTTTTAAAACCTGTTCCTCTTCGGAAAATCGTAAAATTTCTTTTTCAAGATTAGAAATATTTTCTATCATTTGATCGTCTGTTTCGGCAGGAACAGACGATTGATTGAATTCTTCTTTA
>JBFZEW010000459.1:0-10973 GCA_041306665.1 Spirochaetota bacterium
TTCTTATTTATGAAGAGAAAAAATTCAAAAAAATATTATACATATTTTACGCTATCAGCAGCGCTTTTATATTAGGAACAATTTTTACTGAACCAGTAACCTTCAGCATATTTTCCATTTACTTCATTCCAGTTTTGCTGACAGCGATTATCGTAAGTTTATTCATTCTTATCAGAGCGCTCATACATAAAAAAGTCGGCGGATATACGTTTCTAACAGGATTTTTAATTTTCGCGGCATGCATAATAAACGACATTCTGCATGACAACATGATTATCAATACCGGTTTTTTCGTTCCGTACGGAATGATCGCGTTTATTTTTTCACAGTCCGCTGTTCTTGCAATGAAATTTTCGCGGTCATTTCTGTTTGTAGAAAAACTCAGTGAAAATCTCGCGTTAACAAATAAATCAATCAGCCGTTTTGTTCCTGAACAGTTCCTTGGTTATTTAAATAAAACAAATATTTCCGAAATCCGCCTTGGTGACCAGACGCAGCGGAAAATGACTGTCGTTTTCGCGGATATTCGAAATTTTACGACTATCTCCGAAAAGATGACGCCTGAAGAAAATTTTGAATTCATAAATAAATACCTTGAATGGGTCGGTCCGATAATCCGTCAGCATAATGGTTTTATCGATAAATACATTGGTGACGCTGTAATGGCTCTTTTTCCTGAAAGTTCCGATGATGCTTTAAATGCCGCGCAAAATCTGAGACTCAAACTATTCCAGTATAATCATGAGCAAAAGAAACTCGGTTTTCCCGAAATCGAAATCGGAATCGGAATCAACACAGGAATACTGATGCTTGGCACAATCGGTGAAGTCGAACGGCTCGAAGGAACCGTAATTTCAGATGCCGTAAATATCGCCTCAAGACTGGAAAGTCTGACTAAATTTTTCGGAGTGTCTGTTCTGCTCACAGAAAACACCATCAACGATCTTAAAGACCCTGATAAATTCAAATTCAGATCAATGGGAAAAGTCAAAGTTAAAGGTAAAAACAATACTCTTGTAATCAAAGAACTTATCATGGAAGACTCGATTCACACTCAAAGCCTGATAATTGAAGCATATAACCAGTTTGAAAAAGCCGTTCAGTTTCTCGAAGATGAAAACATTGAAGAAGCAAAAAATATTTTTTCCCATCTGATAAACATTCTAAGCGATGATAAAGCAACAAAAATGTTTTACGAAAAATCCATTTCAATGCTTAACAATAACGAAAAAAAAGGATGGGACGGTATTCTGGATCTAAGAACGTAAATTTACATTAAAATGTCCGGTTTAGTGCTACCGGACATTAAATTCTTAAAAATTTCCGAACGGTATATCTTGTTTAAGACTCATCATCCGCAAGAGTAATTAAAGAATCTTCTTTCGTTAATGAAAATACTTTATCTTTTGGCGGATTGATATAAATTCCATAGTTCAGATCAGTTCTGCTTTCTTCGGCTGCGATACGAATGCCAAAACACGTTTCGGAACGTTTAATTGCTGCTGCGCATATTTCCCCAAATTTAATTTTTTCAGGCAATGACGAAATATATAGGCTCGCAGGTTTTATGTAAACCTCACTGCCGTCCGGACTGAAAAGATCATTGTAAATTTTAAGTACATCCGGAGATTCTGAAATCTGTGCGTACATTTTAGAAACGAACTGATTTGAAATAAGAAAATCTTTAACGCCCGCTTCCTGTATCACTTCAATGTTTTCAGAATCAGCTACTTCAGTAATTAATTGCGTTTTTATGTTTTCATTTGAGAGTGATTTAAAATAATGTCTAAATCCGACAAGATTTGAAATTGTTTCAGAATCACGAAGTTCAGCGTTACCGCCGTCTCCCGTAAGAATGATTACGTTATCATATTTTTCCGGCATTAATGCAGAAATAACAGAAGGATCCTGAATATCTGTTTCTGTGATAGCAAGCTTTATTCCTTTATGATGAGACTGTATTTCGTTGAATTCATCCTTCATCTCGTTGCTGATTTTCTTAACTATTACATCAATTCCAGAACCTTTAATGAGATATTTGCTGTATTCATCAACAATTGCCGATGCCTTCCTGCTCCATCCTATTATCAGCTGCTGTTCAATTTCTTTTGGACGAGCGGGAGCCGGATTTCCAAGAGGAGCGGTAAAATTAATTTTATTCTTAAGATATTTTATTGCGGAATCATCTTCGGAAAGAATAATCAGCTTGTCCCCTTTTTCCAAAACAGTATCAACTGGAGGATTAAGTTTCATTATGCCGGGAAGTTTATATATTCCCATTACAGATGATTCCAAAAAGTGAAAAAGTAAATCCGAATATTTTTCCCCAATGCAGTCATCTGACGGTTTATAAAAATAAAACTCGCACCCTTCAAATCCGATAAGATTACTATAAACCTGCGCGAGACCGGAAATTCTTGAAGTCTGCACCATCAATTTTGCCAGAATTGTATGCTCATCAACGATAGAAATATTTCCCGGTGAAATTGTTTCAGCAAGCCTCCGCTGGTTTTTCATATGCAGCTCAGCAAGAACAGGGGGAACATTATTTTCACCGACACACGCGACGACAGCCATAATTGTCTTTAAAACCCGGGCATCTGCAAGAAATTTTCCGTCATCTGATGCATCAACTGCGGCATCATTTAATATAATCACTGATTTGGCTTCACTTACTCCAACTTTTTTTAAGGCCTGAAGACTTGATGTCGATCCTGAACGCGTAATAATTTTTGTTGTTTTTTGATCATCAATTCTTTCATGGAAAAAATCATCCATCTCGTCTTTTTCATTTTCAGAAAGTACAACTATTGCCGCTGATTTTTCCGACTCATTTGCAATAATAAGTTCACGAATAATTTCAAGAACTCTATCGCTGAAACCAAGAATTAAAGTATGATTTTTTTCAATTACAACGCTTTTGCCTTTTCGAAGTTCACTAAGTTTTGCTTCAAACTGACTTGTAATAAAAGCGACCAAACTTGAAAAAAGGACAAGACCAAGAAAAATCGTAATTATACCGACAATTTTATTAAGAACATTTCCATCAGTATCTTCGGCAATTGCTCCAGCATCAGAAATCTGGAGAAAAACACGCCAAAACTGATCGTTAGCGGACTGTAGAGCTTCCTGAGGAACTGCAGTATTTACTGCAAAACGGATCAATGACATTAAAACAAATGAAACAAAAAATAAAATCATGAGAGCGGAAAATATTGAAAAACCGCCTTTAGACATGTAATTGTCAAAAGCATATTTGAATTTATCACTAAAACCTCTTTTTTGTACTCTCATAAAAACTCCAAAAATTTTATTATTAAATTTTATTTCAATATTAAATACTTAAGTCAAGAATTATAAATACAGTTAAACTTTGAAAAAATCGACTTTTTCCCTTAAAGACTCAGCCATTCCCGCAATTTCTTCCGCTGTGGCTGCCATTTCTTCTGATCCGCTGGCAGTTGCCTGTGCTGATTCACTGATACTGACTACTGACTTGAGAACTTCTAATGATGCTGTTTTCTGTTCACCTGTCGCCCTGTAAATTATTTCAGATTTTTCTTTCACGTTTTTCATCTTATCATTTACAGTTTTATTTGTATCTATCTGCTGATCCATATTCTGAGAAACCTGATAAAATGCGGTTTCAACATCCGAAATTGAATTAATAATTTCATTCAGCATACTCACTGTATTTGTAATATTCTTAATTGCAGTAACAGTTTCTTTCTCATTAAGATTAATAAAATTCAGAATTTCACCAATACTGGCAGCGGTTTTATCAGCAAGTTTAGAGATTTCATCTGCAACAACAGCAAATCCCCGGCCTGCATCACCTGCTCGTGCGGATTCTATTGCCGCATTCAAAGACAGCAGATTAATCTGGTCGGAAATATCATTTGTAATAGAAACAATATTTGTCATTTCTTCTGAACCCTTTCGGATATTTTCCATTGTATTACTCAGAGAAAGCAGGGCGCTTTCACCGCTTTTGGCTCTTTCTGTAATATTTATAACAATTTCCGATGTTCTTTTTATTTTATCACCTGAATCAATTATTATTTGTGATAATTTTTCAACTTCAACAACCATCTCATCAAGTGCATTTATCTGATGCTGCGCGCCTTGTGATATGTTATCCATTGATGATGACATTTCTTCAATGCTGGCACTTACCTGTTCAGCAGTAGCAGCATTAGATTGAGAAATTTCAGAAAAATGAATCGTTGTACCGGACATCTGGATCGATGAACTTTCTAAATTAATAGATATGGATTTAACTATAGTGATGACACTCTGAATGTTGCCGAGAAAACTGTCGAACAGCTTTGACAATTCACCGATCTCATCTTTTGAATTAAAATTTAAGCGTGCTTTTAAATTTCCATCACCCTGGGTCAAATCCAAAACCAGACCTGTAAATTTTCTGAATGGAGAAAAAAGAAGCTTTTTAAAGAGCATGGAATTAATCGCTGTAACAATGAAAATTAGCAGAGAAATTATCAATAGAAAATACAATGCAGTATTTTTTCTGGCTAATACACTTTTTACATCATAATCAACACCGATCACTCCGACAATCTCATTCTCACTATTTCTGAGTGGTAAAAATGACGAATAGAAGGTTCCCCATTCATCAGAATATGGTTCAGCATTTTGAGTGTAAATGCCTACGTTAAAAGCCTGTTCCATTTCTTCC
Source organism: Spirochaetota bacterium (assembly GCA_041306665.1). Classification (GTDB taxonomy): domain Bacteria; phylum Spirochaetota; class UBA4802; order UBA4802; family JAFGJZ01; genus JAFGJZ01. The sequence continues at coordinate 4,700 of JBFZEW010000459.1, forward strand.
GGATAATCCTCATAAACCTCGAGGAAGGTGTCCTTCTCGGGATCGTAATCTTTATGTTCAGGAGAATTTCCTGAATCAAAAATAAACACATATTTTTCATTCTGTTTTACACAAAGATAAATATATTCAAGCCCAAATGTTTGAGACATCTTATAAAATGCATTTACTGTTTTTATATAAGACTCCGATGTTTTTGCATTCGGATCCAGCATACTCTCCAGCATCTCAGGATCAACAAGCTGAGATGCGCTGTTGACGGCAAAAACAAGTCGATTATTTATGTTTGTCTGTATTTCACTGGAATAACGCATAAAAAAAACAAGGGCTGAAATCATTGCAACAATTAAAATCGAAAGAATAAAAATTAAAAAGAATTTTTTTTGAAGTTTCATATTAATCCATCCCGATAAACAGAATTATATTATACTTCTGCAATAGACAATGTCAAGACTTGAATTAATTTTATTTTAGAACAAAAAAGCAATATGAAGAAGAAATATTTTGTAATCTGTAAATTTATACATAAAAAAACGGGCATTTTTAGTACCCGTCATACAGATTGGATGTATTTATAAATTTATATTTCCGGCCGAAGTGTCGGGAAAAGAATTGTATCTTTAATGGAATTTGTGTCTATGAAAAGCATTACAAGACGGTCTACACCGATACCCATTCCGCCAGTAGGAGGAAGACCGTATTCCAGCGCCGTAATATAATCATGATCCATATTCTGCGCTTCATCATCTCCCGCTTCTTTTAAAGCAACCTGAGCTTCGAATCTTTCCTTCTGATCAAATGGATCATTCAACTCGGTAAAAGCATTCGCCATTTCTCTTCCGGCAATAAATAATTCAAATCTTTCGACATAATTCGGATCATCTTCACGGGATTTCGAAAGCGGTGAAAGCTCTTTCGGATAATCCGTTAGAAAAGTCGGATTCTGAAGCGTGTGTTCAACTTTCTCGGAAAGAACCTCATCAGCGATTTTCCATATCGGCCAGCTGTCATCAACTTTTACTCCAGCTTTATGAGCAGTATCTGCTGCTTCCTTGGAAGTTTTTATTTTACTGAAATCTATTCCTGTAACATTTTTTATCGCGTCAACATAAGTTATTCTTTTCCAAGAAGGTTGTAAATTAATTTCTTTCCCCTGATATGTCAGAGTGGTAGTGCCTAGAAGCTCTTGCGCCAGCGTTGAAAACATTCCTTCGACAATATTCATCATGTCGGAATAATCACCATACGCCTGATACAATTCAACCATTGTAAATTCAGGATTATGTGTTGTATCAATTCCCTCATTTCTGAAATTTCGGTTTACTTCAAATACACGCTCCAATCCGCCTACGACAAGCCGTTTCAGATAAAGTTCCGGTGCAATACGCAAAAATAAATTGATATCAAGAGCATTATGATGCGTTACAAATGGTCTCGCTGACGCTCCTCCTGCGATAGGATGCATCATTGGAGTTTCAACTTCAAGAAAATCCATTTTCTCAAGATATTTACGGATGCCAGAAACAATTTTACTTCTCATTACAAAGTCATCTCTGGTTTTGCTATTTACAATAAGATCAATGTAGCGCTGACGATATTTCATTTCAGTATCAGAAAACTCGTCGAACAGCTGACCGTCTTTTTCTTTAACAATTGGAAGAGGACGTATACATTTCGCCAGCAAAACAGCTTTCTCAATTCGGATAGACTTTTCTCCCTTCTGTGTGAGAAATGTTTCACCTTCTAACCCAATTCGATCGCCGAGATCAAGAACTTTAAAAAGGGAATATTCCTCTTCTCCCATTACTTCCTGCGAAGCATAAAATTGAAGATTTGAAGTCATGTCTTCAATGTTTCCAAATGAAGCTTTTCCCATTACGCGTTTGGATTTAATTCTTCCAGCAATTTTTATTTTAACAGGCTTGTTTTCATCAAACTCAGCCTTTACCTGAACAATTTTATTTTCCGGACGAAATCTTAAAGGATATGGATTAATCCCCTTCTGCCGCAGATGATCAATTTTTTCGATTCTTTGTTGTCTTAAATCGCCAGTATTTTCACTCATATTCCGCTCCAATGCGTTATCTCATGTTTATATAACAAATGTTTTGAATTTTACTTAGGTGTCAAATTAATTTTAATCTTTTTATCAGTTATATGTTTCCATATAAGTACCAATTCCACTCGATGAAACAAAAAATCAAAATTTTAATGTATAATAAATTTTTAACAAATGCATTTATTTAATCAGTCTAAATTCTAATATTTTTTTATCATTAGAATCATTTCGATTTATTTTCTTTAATAAAAAAACACCGAATATCATTTGCGATTATAAATAAATTTTATGAACAATAAATATGATTATACTCAAAGATCATATAAAATATACCTGGAAAACTCTTCCTTTCCGGAAAATTCAATATCGAACACAACACATTTAAAAATATAAAAATACATAAATTTCTCGATAGAAGCTGTTCGTAAAACCAGATTTATCCATAATTCTAAAAATTTTCAAATCCCATATATAATTTTATTATTCAACAATTAAAATATTCTAATATTCAATATTTTTTATAAAATTCAATATTAACATAAAAAAGTTTTAACTTTTTTCTTTCGGGAAACGTTATATAGTCAGGAGGAAAAAATTATGAGTATGAAGAACCTGCATTATACATCTGCGAATATGGATGGCGACTTTTTTGATGAATTAAACCGTGTATCTGATAAGTTTAATATTTCTAATGAGAAAATATTCAAGGATTTAATTGATATGATTTCACAATCCATAACATGCGGTTTAGTTAAAGGGATGCTTACAGAATATCAGGATCATTGTCCTGAGCGATGGGAAACACTGTATTATTCGCTTAGTGACGAAGAAATCGAGAATTTTACAAAAGCAAGGCAGAAATATAAGGTTTCCATTTCTAAGCTTGCGTTTATGGGTTTTGTTCTTTTCTGGAGGTTGCTTTTATTGAGATATTCTGAGCGGTTAAAAACTTCAAATTTAAAAGAAGATTTCAATAGTTATGTACAATATTTCACTAAATGCAAAATTTATACTGAAAATTTTAAAAAAAGATTAGAAATAGTACAAATAGAATAAAAAATAAAACTCAATTAACGCGAAATTCCTAAATATTAAAAACTACCCTCATGCTATGGACAGAAAAACACCCTGATGAAATCTGGATGTTTTTCTTCATGCAACGACATATTATCTAATCAATTGTTTCACTTTAGATACAATATTTTCCGGTGCAAGTCCCTGAAATGGAATATGCTCCGACAATCCGCCCTGACCAGGCTTAGTTGTTCCCATCACTGTGAGTTTTCCCTTGTATCCTCTTTCAAGTAGAATTGTTCCCATTCTGCTGCCAAGACCTGTTTTTGAGTTCTGCGTTTCAACGACAATTACCGCTTGAGTCTCCGGCGAACAAATCCGTTTCATCATATTCTCATCGATAACATTTAACACAGGCTTGTTAATAAGCGCTACATCAGCACCTTCCGCACGGAGAGTCTCTACTGCGTCAAGTGCGCGATAAAGCATCTCTCCATAACTGATTACATAAACTTTTTTACCTTCACGAATAACTTCATCTTTGCCGGTAAATACATAAGCATCATCATAAATTTTATCAGTACTATTATCTTTTAAAATATGCGGTACTGCACTTCTTGTTGAAAATACAAAGCGGATTCCTGCTTCATTAAAAATCTTCTTTATCAGCGCTTTCATCTGACCGCTGTCTGCAGGAAAGTAAAGTTTTGTTGTAGCGTCATCTGATAGTCCGTTATCAAGAAACATGTTATTAATTCCAAAATGACATGTGTTATCAGCCATATCATCAATTCCTGTATGTGAAAAATGAGCAATCACATTGCAGTTATTCAATCGTGCCATTGTGAGTTCGGATATGATCATTTCCGAAAACGCGGCGAACGTCCCGAATATTCCCTGACGCCCTTTCTCTGACCCGAACCCTGCGGCAACGGAAAAATTGTTTCTCTCCATAATCCCGCCGGCAACATAAACTTCCGGTGCAGCCTTTTTAATGTGATGTAGACCGCAGCTTCCTTCTAGATCCGAATCAACTACAATCACCTTGTTTTTTCTTTCGCTTGCTGGAATTTTTAATATATATTCAGAAACGTATTTCCCGAATAAATCCCGGTTCTTATCCATTTCTTTAGATGAACCTTTAAATGCCTGACTTGAAGTGTTTGCTTTCAATGAATTTATATAATTTACCGCTTCCACATATCCTTTTGATTCAAGATAAGCCACTCCCTTATCTGCAGGTATGACATCATGTCCATGAGGCGATCCTTCAATACCTGCAATTTTCGGAGCCATTTTTCTTTTATTTACCAAAGCTACAGGTCCGTTATTCTGCAAAGATGCGCGAATACGGTCATATAAAACTGTTACGTCTTCACCATCTCCCGTATCAACTGCAAGGCCGTGACCCTTCAATGTTTTTTCAAGATCATAGCCTTTCATATATTCTGAAGGATGTCCTGATATTGTTACATCATTATCATCAAGATATAATTTTACGTTTAGGTTTCTCGCTACCGCGTATCTTGCTGCTTCAGCATCATCACCTTCCATCTGCGAGCCGTCACTTCCTAACATAATAATTTTTTTATCAGGATTTGCTTCTGCGATCCCGTTCACATAACTCCACATGTGCCCAAGCCGGCCTGAACTGAAAAATATTCCTTTATGATCCTCTCGTTCAGGATGCCCGTAAAGTCCTTTGTCATGTTCTCTATAATGAAATAAATTTTCGACATCCATATGCCCATTTATTACTGCCATTATATACTGCAATGCAACTCTGTGCCCGGCTTCATCATAAAACACAGGAAGTATGTTGTTTATATCATTATTCATAAACCCATTTAATATTAATGTTTCAGGAACAACATCATACGCTCCGCCTGTATGACCGCCAAATCCTCTTTTTGATGATATACATGTAAAAAATACAATCGCGTCCCGGATGAGCTGAATATTTTCAGTTAAATTTTGTGCATCGTTTTCAGATAACTTCGCGTTAATGTCAAATTTCTGCTGTTTAAACTTTGTTAAATCAATTGGGAAATTCATGAAAACCTCTCTCTTAAAATTTTGTATACAATATACAAAATTTCAGATTTGAGCAAATTTTACAAGTTTTATTTGTTAAAACAAAGCAAAAATCAAAAAAAATTCAAAATTTCACGATTTTCTAAAAAAAGTTTTAAATTTTTTTTCAAAAATCACGTGTATAGGGTAAGGAAACAAAAAGATAAGGAGATTCAATATGACACTAAAAAGAATTAACAATCTGATCGCCTTGCTTGACTTTTATTACGGCAGTAAAATTACGATTCAGTTTCTAAGCGGATATGTCGCTGCTGTTATTGTTGCACCAATGCAGATCAATCCAGACAGATGGATGCAGTTCTTATTGAACTTTAATAGAAAGAAAATCCGTTTTAAATCAGTAACCGAAGAAGAAGACTTTTTATCTCTAATCGCCGAGTTTTTTAATCACATTACCGATACAATTAAGAAATGGAATTACAATTCTTACATTTCTTCTGCTGATTCAATTTCACAAAAAGAAGGTTCACTCTGGTGTGATGGATTTTTATTAGGTGTTACTTTTTGGGGTGACGCCATCTCTTTCATGAACGATCCTAAAATTCTTCACCCTTTTTCGAATGTAGTATATATTCATTCTCCTCAAGCGATGATAAATGACCTCAAACAGGATTCATCAATTAAAAAAGAATGGAATGCAGAAGTCTTTAATCAACTTCCTCATGCTATTCCTGAGATACGAAGGCATTTTGTTAAAAAAAATCTAATTTCCAAAAAACCATATTATATAACAACAGAATCATTAGCTTCATAATATTTTCTGTTTCATATTCAACCCTCCAATTCCGCAATGCTGCTGTTCTGCTTTCCGGAACAGCAGCATACCTCTCAATTTATCAAACATTGACAATTCAAAAATAATGTCAAATAGTGTAAAAGGCTTATAATGAGGCTTCGAAAATTTTTTAGTTTCCTTCTCCAAATAAAGTTGTTGCTTTTTTAAAATTTTATGTTTTTTTGCAGGTACGTTGCAGGTACGTTGCAGGTACGTTGCAGGTACGTTGCTGGTACGTTGCAGGTACGTTGCAGGTACGTTGCAGGTACGTTGCAGGTACGTTGCAGGTACGTTGCAGGTACGTTGCAGGTACGTTGCAGGTACGTTGCAGGTAC
>JBFZEW010000460.1:0-3570 GCA_041306665.1 Spirochaetota bacterium
TTCTGTCAATGCACCCATCTCATAAAAAATTGAATCGGGCATCCATTGGTGATGTATTCTCGGCGCTTCAATTGCTTGGCGGATGTTCATATCAAAATCAATACAATTCAAAACTATCTGCAGCACAGTTGTAATAATCTGTGAACCTCCCGGCGAGCCGATGATGATGAATGGTTCACCATCTTTAAGAATGATAGTCGGCGTCATTGAGCTAAGCATTCTTTTCTCAGGATGGATGGAGTTTGCTTCCGTTCCGAGCAGTCCGAACTGGTTCATCACTCCCGGCTTCCCGCTGAAGTCATCCATTTCATTATTCAAGAGAAATCCCGCACCCTCAACGACTATCCCGGAACCGAAAGATGAGTTAATAGTAGTTGTTGTGCTTACGGCATTTCCATAAGAATCGTAAACGGAGTAATGAGTTGTTTCTGTGCTTTCATAAACAGGGGACACATCAAGACTTTTTATTTCGGAAGAAGGCTGGGCTTTGTTTTTATTTTCTTCAATTCTTTCGAAAATAGTTTTTGCGTATTCTTTGGATGTTAGTTGATCTTTTGGAACAGGATAAAAATCTTCGTCGCCAAGATGATAAGTTCTATCAGCATAAACATACTTCATCGCTTCCACGAGATGATGAATGTGAGTGCTGCTTCCCCAAGCTTCATTTTTCAAATTATAATTTTCAAGGATATTCAGAAGCTGGACTATTGCAATTCCCCCCGAGCTTGGTGGAGGCATAGAAATAATTTCATAGTCGCGATAAGTTCCGATGATCGGTTCTCTTTCCACCGGCTTATATTTTTCAAGATCTTGAAGAGTAATGTATCCTCCAAGAGAAGCAACCTGATCAACAAGAAGTTCTGCAACTTTACCTTTGTAGAAACCATCTCTACCTTTTTCTTTTATCTGTTCTAATGTCCACGCAAGATCATTTTGAACAAACAGGTCATTTGTTGAAAATGGCTCACCATTTTTTGTAAACACTGTCATTGATGATGAATATTTCAAAAATAAAGGGATGGTATTGCTGAAATAAATTGAATCTCTCTTCTCCAGTCTCCAGCCACTCTTAGCAAGATCAATGGCTGGCTGGATTATCTCAGCAAGAGACATCGTTCCGTATTTTTCAAGAGCGTAGATTAATCCCGCTACACTTCCCGGGACCCCAGCAGATGTTGTCCCGAACTGACTTAGCCCCGGCACAAATTCACCGGCTTCGTTCAAATACATATCTCTGTGCGCAGAAAGAGGAGCTTTTTCACGATAGTCGATAGTAATATTTTTTCCATCAGCAAGATGAATGACCATAAATCCGCCTCCGCCGAGATTTCCCGCGGAGGGATAAGTAACCGCAAGGGCGAATCCTACTGCAACGGCAGCATCAATCGCATTGCCGCCTTTCTTTAGTATTTCAACTCCAACATTAGAAGCGTACGAGCTTGTTGAAACAACCATTCCGTTTTCAGCAGTAACAGGTTGGGGCTTGTCAGTACAAGCAGTTGACAGGAAAAAATAAAATAGTAAGGGATGAATGATAAAAAATTTTCTCATAGTTACCAGGTTAATTATCAGAGGTATTCTATATACTTATCAAACTTAGCAACAGGATCAGTCATTTTAAAATAAAAAAGCGCTGCGGAACTAAATCCACAGCACTCAGTTAATCTTTCTTTAAAACAAATTTATTTTCTTGTATCTGAAACGACGCGGTAGATTTCATCGGAATGTTGTCCAACATATTTATTCCACAGTGCGTTATCCGCATCACGCTGTTCTTGTGAGAACTCCTTTTCAAACATAGAATCCATATCATTAAAGAATGAGAAGAGATCTTCATCTGACGCAAACTCCGTTATGAGGACCAGATCACGGCTGTCTGCGCCCCAGTAGTGTCTGAGTACGTAGGAACGAAGTATGCGGGAATCTGAATTGATAACAACTGCCTGTCTTTTTAAGGTCTCATTGAAAGCTTCTGCATCATCACCCATTACACCATGCATTTTAAATGTCTGAACGTGAACAACGTGGAAGTCATCCCCATCCTGTGCGAATGATGATATAGAGAAAATGAAAAGTGCAGAAAAAAGAAAGTTCGCCCAAAATAGCCTGAACATTGTGCCTCCTGTTTATAGGTTTTTATTATTGAAAGATTTGATTAACGAACGCAGTTATAATACGAGAATAATTGACAATTGGCAAGTGTTTAGATAAAAATAAAATTGCCTGAGAGAATGTTGACGATTTTCCTACTCTGATGAAGCACTTTTTACTATTTTTCCGCTAAAATTTTTTGAAAATTAAAGTGGGTTACTGTTATGATTAACAAGCTGAATTTCATCTTCGCAACATTACTAATTGTTTTTTTATCCGAGAGTAATTATCCCTGCACAAACTTTATAGTAACAAAAGGAGCCAGCGCTGATGGCTCGGTTATGATTTCATATACAGCCGATTCATTCGGATTTTATGGCGAGCTTTATCATTTCCCTGCGGCCGTATATTCTGATGGTGCGTGGCTTGAAATTTATGAATGGGATTCGGGGAAATATCTTGGCAGAATTCCGCAGTCAGAAATTACTTATAATGTTATCGGGAATATGAATGAGCATCAGGTGGTAATAGGTGAAACAACTTTCGGCGGAAGAGAAGAGCTTGTGGATCCAAAGGGACTAATTGACTACGGCAGCTTGATGTACATCGCTCTTCAAAGATCAAAGTCTGCACGCGAAGCAATTAAAGTCATGACCGACCTTGTTGCTGAATTTGGTTATCATAGTTCCGGCGAATCTTTTTCTATTGGCGATGCAAACGAAGCATGGATACTTGATATGATTGGTAAGGGTGAAGGAAACACCGGTACGGTTTGGGTTGCCGTTAGAATTCCTGACGGATATATATCCGGCCATGCAAACCAGTCACGCATTACAACCTTTCCTTTGAACGAGCCGGAAAATTGTATTTACTCTCCTGATGTTATTTCATTTGCAAGAGAAAAGGGATACTTCAGTGGAAAGGACTCAGAGTTTAATTTTTCAGATGCGTACGCCCCATTAGATTTTGGTGCTATAAGATTTTGTGATGCTCGTGTGTGGTCTCTCTTCAGAAGATGCAACGCTGAAATGGATAAATACAGCTCCTATATTAAAGGAGAATCATTAGAGAGAATGCCACTTTATGTTAAACCTGAAAAAAAATTATCTGTGCACGATGTTATGCATTTAATGCGAGACCATTACCAGGGAACGGATCTTGATATGACAGTTGGAGTTGCTGCCGGTACTTATGAAATGCCTTATCGCTGGCGTCCGTTAACCTGGCAATACGAAGGTGAAGAATATTTTCACGAAAGACCAATCTCAACTCCGCAGACCGGATTTTCTTTTGTATCGCAGGCAAGATCACATTTACCCAATGAAGTCGGTGGCGTATTCTGGTTTGGTGTTGATGATACCTACTTCACTGTTTACACACCAATGTATGCATCAATGACAAGAACGCCGTATAACTTTTCAAAGGGAGTTGGCTCGATGTCAAAATTTACCTGGGATGCGGCTTTCTGGGTATTCAACT
>JBFZEW010000461.1:0-4300 GCA_041306665.1 Spirochaetota bacterium
AAATCCCGAAAATGCTCTTTCCTGTGTATGGCGAAACTTCCTTCGAAAGCGATATTGTCGCCGTAATCCGCAATAACTTTCTGATTCAAAATTGTTTCATACAGATATCTGGATCTTTGAATATCACTTACTGTAATTAAAGCGCAGATGTATTTCATTTAAACAATCTCCTTTTTTATATATTCAATATAAACATTATTATATCACAAAAAACAACAATCCGATTATCGAAACATTCGCAGCTTATCAATCTTTACAATATCAAAACCAACTGAAGTTTTTAAATTACCTTCCGGACATGAGGCTACACAGTTAAGACACATCATGCATTCCGTAGATTTTACACGTTCACCGCGCTTTATGTAATCGTGAATAAGAATGGATGATGGACATACCATTTCACATTCTCTGCAGCCGGAACAATCTGCTGATACACCTTTAATTCGTAAAACAGCAAATAAATTGGATATTTTCAGCAGAATTGATACCGGGCAGATATACTTGCAGAATGCTCTGTTATCCTTCAATTTAAAAGCCAGAACTACCGCAGTAATGTAATACAATACATTTCCGGCAACAAACCAGTATAATGTATGAACATTCCCGGCTCCTGATTTATCAGATAATGAATAGTCAAATAACAAATAGAGCGCAGAAACAATGAATATTGAGGTAAAAGCATGATAATACCTGAATTTTGTAAATGATTCGTTCATGCATACAGTATTATTTTTAAATGGCAAGAAATCCAATACTGCGGCTGTCCAACATCCCCAGCTGCACCATGACCGTCCGCTGAGAAGAGTACCTGCTGTTTTCATGATAAAATGAATTACAGGTCCGCCTATAATTCCTCCGATAACCAAAAACACGAAGCCTTCGAATTGAAAGTTCTGCCGTCCCAATATTCCCGCAAGAAAAAACAATGTTCCGCCAATTATAATCATGGAAATTTTTCTGGCCATGTGTTTGCTGCGTAATGGCAGTAAAATGTAAGATAACATGGCAAGTCCCTGCACAACAGCAAAAAAGATGAAAACTGGTACAGCCGAACTCAGACTTGGAATAAATGAGAAAATGAACGATGCTAAAGAAAATTGCGCTAAAGTCATTACTATCAATAAATAATAGTTTTTAAAACCTGCTGTTTTATTTTTATTCATAAACACTCCAGAAAATAAATATCAATCATTAGTACGGCAAACAAAACAGCATGTCTTTCATTTTAACGCTTTTTACTTATATCCTGTTGCCTGCCGCAAACATCCTTTTTATAAAGAGAAGGCTGGATGCCGACATGTTTTACAAATGATGCGGTGAAGTGTGATGAACTGGAGAATCCGCATTTATATGCAATTTCAGTGAGTTTCATGTCCGCGCGGCGCAGAAATATTTTAGATCTGCCAATGCGCACTTTTATTATGTAATCTTGAATCGTTAATCCTGTTTCTCTCTTAAACAGTCTCGATAAGTGCGATTTTGAAAATGCAGCCATTTCTGCGAGATTTTCAAGGTTGATTTCCTCTGCAAAATGATCATTTATGTGTTCTACAATTCGATCAATATCCGCGCGTTCCGTGATGATTGCGGAATCAATTTTAACTGAAAAAAGCGATCTCAACAGAAGATGAATAATTTGTATCTCAATGGCTCTGATTACTTCATTTGAGCTTTCATTTCTGCAGGATGTTTCAATCATAAAATTTTTCACGGAAGGGAGAAACTGCTCGGGAAGTTTTATGTAACTTAACATTTCTGATGTTACCGGTCTGTTGTATATTGCGCAGTGTTCCAGGAAAAAATTTTTATCAACGCATAATGCTATAAATCTAATGTAATGTTCAGATGGAATTTCATGATGCTCAATGTCCGGAGCAAGTCCGGAAATAAATCCCGGGAGAGCTTTATGAATTTTACCGCCAACAGCCATTTTTATTTTTTTATCATATGAATAGTAAAAAGTAAAGGACGGATGAGTATGATTATTACTGATTGAATAAAAACAATGACCTATACAGGGAATAAAAACAGCCATTTTATTTCCAATAAAAGACTCTACATTAATTAATTGTTCGGGAGTCGCGTTTCCGACAAATTTATTAATAATTGCGTTTTCAGAAAATTGTTCATTTCTTCTCATCTTTTTTTATAACCATTAAACCGGTTTGAATAATTATAAGTTAATAATTTATCAGACTTCTGTCTATTTATATTTTTCTTCCTTCGCAATATTTTCTTAATCTTTAGACTAAAACAATGTAAAATCGCTTATTTAAAAATGAAAATCCCGGGAATAATTCGGAAAAGACACATTATTTTTAAACAAATTGAAAATTAAAATTTTACCGGTAAATAGAAATTATTATATCAGCTACAAAGCCACGATTTATGAAATACCGGCTGATTTTCATAAAATCAGCATTGTTTCATAATGCTGTTGAAATTTCAAAATACCCAAATTTATTTAATCATCTGCATCCGTGTATTTAAACACCTTAACATGGATTATGAAAAATACGCTTATGGGATGATTTCCTTGGGTCATGAAAATTCATAATTACTTTGAAATTTTTCATTGCAATTTTTAAAGCTTTATAATGATACTATTTAGAATTTCAGAAGGCAGGAGAGCACATAAATATTATGAAAATTTTTTATTTTACATCAACGGGCAATTGTCTTGATATCGCGAAAAGATTTCCAGAAGCTGAACTTTTTTCAATTCCCAAACTTCTGAAAACAAATAATTATCAATTCCAAGACCAAAAAATCGGATTTGTATTCCCATGTTATTTTTCCGGATTACCGCGTCCTGTTAAAAATTTTATTGAAAACTCAGTTTTAAAATCAGAATACTTTTTCGCAGTAATTACATGCGGCAACATTACAGCTTCGGCAAATTCTCTGCTTCAAAAATCCGCTTCAAAATCCGGATTTAAATTTGATTACATCAATGAAATAAAAATGGTTGATAACTATATTCCAATGTTTGATGTTCATAAAGAACTTAATGCTGAGCCTGGCAAAAAAATAGATTCTTCTTTTGAGTCCATTCAACTTGATATCAATCAATCAAGAAAAATGATAATGTACAAAGGCATGTTTGCAAAAATTTTCACCGCCATTATGCAGAAGGTATATAAAGGTCATCTCGACAAAGCTGACTATAAACTTTCCGCGGATGACAACTGCAACAGCTGTGGAATCTGCGCCCAGGTCTGTCCTGCCGGAAACATACATGTTGAAACAAAACCGGTCTATTCTCATAAATGTGAAGAATGTTTTGCCTGTCTGCATAATTGTCCGCAGTCGGCAATTCATCATAAAGCGGAAAAAGGTACTCTGCGTTTTAGAAACAAAAATGTTTCTTTAAAAGAAATTATCAGCTCGAATAATCAGTTAATTTAACGCTTATTATCCGGCTGTAATCCAATGGATGAAAAAAAAATTAATTATAGCTATAATTACAATCTTTTCACTTTAAAATCAAAGGGATTTTTAATTTTCGCTGCTGTATCTGTAATTCTCTTAGTATCTGCCCTGAGCCTTGATTTCCTTAAACTTCGCAGATCTTACGGCGAAACAAGCGGCATGAGCCAGCAGCAGGTTATCCGGCATTTTTATAATGCAGTAAATACATACAACATTGCGGCAATGCAGAACTGTATCAATTCATCCAATGTTACCGTGATGAATAACAGGCTACTTGCCAATACAGTTTTTAATACAAGACGCAACATGGAAGAAATTACACATGGCGGAGCTCAGCTGAATCTTGAAGGAATTTATATTTCTCCGGATAACTGGATTGAAGAAGGCAAACCACAGCTGAAGACAGGCGAAAAAGTTGAAGGAATAAACAATCTTATAATTAAAAAAACCGGAGATAGCACATATGAAGTTACATACGATTATTACTTCACAAAATCATTAAATGAAAGTGAAACATCCGCACCTGAAATTATTCAATATACTGACATCTGCGAAATTTCTGCGCGGGAAAAAAACTGGATAATTGAAAAAATAACTCAGTTATAAATATTGTATAATCAGACAATTTTTAATTATTTACCGTTGTTTGCACTTAATCTGTAAATGCTAAATAAAACATGAAAGTGGTATTACGTGTTCTTATAAAAAGTGACTTTACATTGCAAAACATGTGTTATATAATATTACAGTACAGAGGTACTAATGAAAATAACATCGCTGGATAAAATAAGAATAAAAAAAGCGCTTATTGCTTCCTGTTCTGTCGGACTATTAGTTACAGGGCTGTTTCCTATTGTCGACAGCGGCT
>JBFZEW010000462.1:0-7977 GCA_041306665.1 Spirochaetota bacterium
AATTCTTTCGCATCTATTTCGACATAACTCTAAATTTTCCGCCTTAACTATCTTGGTTATTCCTTTTAAAATGAATTTATCTCTATCTTTTATCCATCATGTCCATATATGCTTAATTAAAAATTATTGAACCAATTGCCTAATTTAAATAATTAATTCTTCATTGTTTTTTTATCTGTCTGGAAATTTTCAGTATCTAAGATTTTAACATTTTTTCAAATTTTAATTAGGCATAATTGCTATAGCATTATACCGCAGTGTCGTGTAGTATCAAATCTCATTATTTTTTAATTAATTCTCGGCATACAGAATATTCATTTAAAAACATATTGACATTACTCCCACAATAATGATAATAAAATTTCTTTAAATCCCATCTCAGGATATTTTATGATAATTCTTGATTGCAATAATTTTTGGAGTCCTTCCGGCGGAGGAGTCAGGCGGTATCATCTTCAGAAACTTGAATTTTACAAAAAAAACAAAACAGACCTATACTATTTTTTAATGAACTCAGACTGTGACAAAATCGAGCAGCTCAATTCCAATGTGCGCATCCGCCACATTAAAGCTGTTAAGGCGCCTGGCAATTGGGAATACCGACTTCAATTTAATGTTTTCCGCCTGCGAAAAGCTTTAAAAGAAATTCAGCCTGATGTTATTGAAATCGGATCACCATACATCCACCCTTGGATGATCCCGCTTGCTCTTATCGGTTTAAAAAAGCCTGTACTATTTGGCTACTGGCACGCCGACTTTCCAGTAACGTATGTCAACCGGGGAGTATCATACATTCATCCTTTTTTGGGGAAACTCGCCGAAAAAGCCGCTTGGGTTTACGCGCGAAACAGTTTCGGTAAATTTCATGAAATTTTCACCGGCTCGCAGAAAGTCATTGAATACATGAACATGAATAAAATTAAAAATACTCTATGGGTTCCGCTTGGCGTTGATTATGATATGTTTAATCCTTCAAAAAAAGACAAAACCCTCGCAAGAAAGCTTAAAGACGGTAAATCGGACAGACTGACAATTTTTTTCCCTCACCGTTTTTGCGAAGAAAAAGGAGTGCGCACTCTCATTAAAGCGTATCCTCTCATCTGCGAAAGACTCGGATATGAACCAGCGCTTGTTTTCTGCGGAACAGGCCCTGATCTTGATAAAGTAAAAAATCTCGCTAAGAAATACAATCATGTTCAGTATCTGGGATTCCTTGCAGGCAGAGATGAAATGGCAAGATACTACGCGAGCTGCGACATGGGACTCGCGCTCAGCGGATGGGAAACATTCGGCCTTACAATTCTCGAAGCTCTCGCGAGCGGACAACTGCTGGTCGGAGCGAATGAACGCGCCGCCGCGGAACATGTTACATTGTCCGGCGCAGGAGTCACTATTTCACCCGGGAATCCTGAGGCTCTCGCAGACGCAATTACCGGAGTTTGGCTTAACGGCAATCATGCGAAAATGAAAAAAGCTGCCCGAAAATACGCTGAAAATTTTTCATGGGAACAATGCTTTAAGCTTGAACTTAATGAATACAGAAAAGCAGTTAAGAAATAAAACAATCTAAAGTTTACATTTTTTTACTATTTTCAAGAATCAGCGCTAACCTGATTTTTATTTCTAAGAAATAAAACTGTTAAAGCTATACCAGAAAACAATAGAACTATCCCTGCTAAATCTACCCACAAATTCTGAAATTCTACCGGATATTTAAAATTTGTATTAAAACCTTTTAGATGGACTCCTTTTTTTACAACATATAAATAAATGCCATTATTCATAAAATGAACAAACATACAAAGAAAAATCGATCCGGTTTTTAAACATAGCCAGGCAAGATATATTCCTATTATAAATGCAGAAACGAACTGCCAGGGATTTAAATGAACAAATCCGAACAGTAATGCACTTATCAATATTGCTGCATATGATTTATATTTTTTGCTTAATCCAGTAAGTAATAATCCACGAAAAAATAATTCTTCACATATTCCCGGCAAAACAACAACCAGAAGAACTGTAGAAATAACATCATCAGTGGTAAGTACCTTATCAAATATATTTTTAAAATACAACGGGACAGGAAAAATATAGTTAACAAAATTGTCAATTTCAGATATAACAAGTATCAAGCCGAGAGCCGTTATAAAAACCGAAATACAGACATTAATGCCTGTATTTTTAATTCTAAAAACTTCAGAAAAAGTGCATTTACTTTTTTGAAAACCAATACTGACTGGCACCAGAAAGGAGACAAAAGAAATAAAAATGGTACCTGCTAATCTGAAATCCTCACTTGCATTCATTAAAAGAATCACAATACCGAGAATTACGCCTAATACTATCTGTAATCCAACATATAATAGCGATAATAGTAATGCATTTTTTAATAGAGGATATATTTTAGTTTCTTTCATTTTTCCTCCTTCGAAGTTGATATATACTTAAAAGATTTAAACTGAAATATCGAAAAAGATCTTAGTGATTGATCCATGATTTACTATAGATTAATCAGTTCACAACTATATACTTCTGTAAAGCTTTTTTAAAATTGTACAAGTTAATTTCCCTTTAAATCATATCTTCATCAAGAAGTTTCTGCTCAAGCTCAGCTTTAATATCACTCAGAATTTCTTCAGGCACATCGTCTGGAGAATGATATTCCGCCCGCAGATTCAATAAAATTTCAATATTATAAATAAGCAGACTATAGAAAAACCAGTCGCCCATTAACTCAGCAGCGTATAAAACATCTTTATCTGTCAGCTCTTTACAAGCTGCACAATAAAAATCCTTGCAAACACTACTGAAAAAATCGTTAAACTCTCCGGTTAAATCATTATCATTATATGCAAGACAACCAATGATTCCGGAATCAACCATTCCCATATGAGGGCACTGCAGAGAATCATCAACAACTTTTGCATAACATGAATCTTCCTGATTTTTACCTGTTCTTTTTTCAGGAGTAAATTTTCTTTCGTTTAAAATATTTTCAATTTCATCTTTATCCATTTTAAAATTGTGACTTCCGCAGCAGAAAGAACAGCTTGCCCCGAATCCCGGTTTGCATGGATTTATATTATTACTCATATTTATCACATCCTTTTACTGCAACATTCACATATAATTTCGCGGCATATTTCAAATATAAAACCCGCAGTAAATTTCTGCGGGTAAAATATACTTACAAAGGTATAAAATTTATTCTTAATAAAAACTATTTATAATAGTAATTTTATTCAAACTTTTCAACGATTCTTTCAAAATCATCAAGTGAATAGTAGCTGATCTCAATTTTACCTTTTCCGCCGGAATGCTTGATTTCAACTTTTGTACCGAGAAGAGAAACAAGTTTCGTTTCCATTTCTTTTATGTGCGCGTCTTTTTTCGACATGGCTGATTTTTTCTTTTTGCCTGACGCTGCTGCGGTTTCCATCTCTTCGCTGATAAGCTTTTCAAGAGAACGGACACTTAAATTCTTAGTCATAATCTGGTCGTAATATTCAATCTGATCGGCGGCTGATTCTATTGAACACAGAACTTTCGCGTGACCGGCTGAAATATGCCCGCAGCTTACTGCTTCCTGAATATTTTCAGGCAATGAAAGAAGGCGGATTGAATTCGCTATTGTCGCGCGGTCTTTTCCGACTTTTTTCGCGACATCAGCCTGCTTCAATTTAAAACGGGTAATAAGCAGCTTGTACGCTTTTGCCTCTTCAATGGCGTCGAGATTCTGTCTCTGAACATTTTCTATCAGCGCCATGGTCAGATTATCTTCATCTGAAGTTTCCATTACAATTGATTTAATTGAACTTCTGCCAAGAAGTTTAACGGCGCGATAACGTCTTTCGCCTGCGATAATGAAATATTTATTGCCTTTTCTTCTTACAATAATAGGTTGAATAAGCCCCATTGACTCTATTGATTCAGCGAGATGTCCAACCTCTTCTTCGTCGAAATGAGTCCGAGGCTGATCGGGATTCGGTTCAATTTTATGAATATCCAGCTCAATGACAGAATCTTTCCCTTCGCGGATTATTTCCCGTTCAACCGTATCTGCCGGAGTTTCGGAGCTTGTTATAATCGCGCTCAGACCTTTTCCGAGTGCTCCGCCTTTCTTAACCATTTTTAATCACCTCATCGGCAAGTTTTTCATAAGTTTCGCTTCCAAGACACAATGCATCATATTCACCGATAGGTTTTCCGAATGACGGAGCTTCGGATAACTTGACATTGCGCGGAATAATCGTTTTAAACACTTTATCTTTAAAAAATTCCTGTACATCGTTTACGACGTGCTGCGAAAGCTTTGTCCGGGAATCATACATTGTCAGTACAACGCCTTCAATCTGCAGGTTTTTATTTAGTCTTTCCTGAACAAGCTTGATAATTTTCAGAAGCTGGCTTAAGCCTTCCAGAGCGTAATACTCGCATTGAAGAGGAATCAGCACTGTGTCAGCGGCAACAAGCGCGTTTAACGTTAAAATACCGAGAGACGGCGGGCAGTCAATGAAAACATAGTCATAATAGTCTTTCGCTTTTTTTAAAGCGTCACGCATGATAAATTCTTTGTTGGTGAGTTCCATCATGTCAACCTGTGCTCCAGAAAGATGAATGTTCGAAGGAACAATGAACAAATTTTCATAATCCGTTTTATATATCGCATCGGCAATGGCAACCTCGCCGATAAGCACTTCATAAATGGTATTCGTCAGTTCTTCGACGTTTATTCCGACTCCAAACCCGGCATTCGCCTGCGGATCAATATCTACAACAAGAACTTTTTTCCCTTTCTTCGCGAGGAACGCGGCTAAATTGACAGTTGTGGTTGTCTTTCCAACACCGCCCTTCTGATTTGAAACAGATATAATTCTACCCATTTTGTTCTCCTGAGTTTACTTCCGGATACGTACCGGAATATCTTTTTCTGCGTTTAATAATCGTTCGTACAAAAACAAAAATAACGCAGAATGCCAGCACAATCCGTATTTTCGAAAAATACGGCACTATTCTTTTCCCCGCGCCTGTTCCTAAAATCACAATTCCGTCAAAATCATTATCGTCTGAATATATTTTTACATATATATCAGAATCAGAATCGGAATTCAACGTTTTTTCAAACTTTCCAGCCACGCGATTTTTGGAATATATCAGTTTTTTTCCGCTGCTGTAAATGTCAACTTGAAATATTCCTTTTTCAAAAAAACCATAAACAGTGTTTTTCCCTTTTTTTACATCAAGCTTAAATTCACGTCCATTATCAAAGCTAAAATTCCTGTCTACAGCATAATCCAGAAAAGTCTGATCCCATGCTTTAACGAGTCTTTTCATTTTCAATGAATATTTATCAAAAAGAACGGATACGGTAAAAAAACGCATTATCCTGTCTTTTTCCATGGTGCCTAATTCAGAAACATAGTATGCTTCACCGCCTGACCTGAAAATTCTCCGTCCAGCCGAAACGGACTTTAACATTCCAAGAGGAGTGTTGCACTCAGCTTCGAGAAGCACCTCCCCGTCATTTATCTTTTCAGCAACCCAATAACCGTCGTAATTCATTACCGTACCTGTTCTGAACTGAATGTAATTCGAAAGACGATTTCTAGGTATTGCTTCAGTAAATCCGTATAAACCCATGTTCGGAAAATCATTATATAACGTAAAGTAATCAAACGCTTCGTTTAAAAATTTTGCCGAATAACCGGAGCAAACCACAGTTTTTCCGCTTTTAACGAAATCACGCAGGAGAGATGATATTTTTTCGTCTTTGATGCGGTAAAATTCCGTGTTAAACGTTACGGCTTCGATTCTGCGCTCGCGCGCGCGAATGTCAATGCTTGAATTAATTTCACTTTCAATTCCGCTTGGATAGTATATTACATCGTACTTCAGATATACTTCAGGATTTTCAAGATCTTTGTATGCGATATATTCAAACGGGATTTTATATTTTTCAAGATACATTGCTACGTCATCGAATCTGTTTTCAATCACTCCAACGACTGGATGATTGACAGTATAAGTTACCGCATGCAGATTCACAGACGCGGTTATAATTACAAGCGCGAAAACTTTTTTCATGTTAATCGTCCAATCAGTTCTGTCAGTCTAATCTTTAAATCTTTGCGGTGCTGAAGGTTACTGTGCAGCCTCTCTTCACTGCACTCTGATGCGATCTGATAACAGAATGAAATCGCATGCATCACAATGCTGTCGGAAACACTCTCACCCCATATTGTTCTTCCGGAAAAGAGTCTGACATGCGCAGAATTTAAATCATCTTTTCCGATCCGGTGATTATAAAAAGGGAAAGGTCTCGGCGCAGGCTGAAACTCGGTAAGATCCGTCACCGGGCAGTTGAATACCTCATTACGGGAAAGCGCCGCTGATTCAGCAGCATCTTCACCATTCTTCGCAGTGGAAGCCCACTGATTATGCAGTCTGAAAAGAAGATGGAGATCTTCAGCAAGATTATAAAACACAGCCCCTATGCGCAACATGAGCTGTCTCACATCGTTAAATGTGGATAATTGTCCGCTTAGGATTTTTTTCATTTCATCGCGAGAGATTTTCATTGTCGGATTATTGGTTCTGTATGAAGCTATATCATTCAAAATATCATTCAATTTGGACAATTCCGAAGCGAAATATTCTTTCGTGAAAAGAGATTTAAACGCTGTCTGATTTTTTGAATTAACAAGGCCTATCTGAGTTCCATCCACGAAAGGCATTAAAACTGATGAAAAATAAGCGAGGCATTCATCAATGAAAACGAAAAAATTGTCATTGTATTCATCTCCATAATCATGACGCCGTTTGTTGATAATTTTCCATTGATCATCAAACGCTTTTTTCAAAAGAATAACTCCGACGGATTTCATCTGAATGAAACTGTAAGTTTCATCAAGAGGCTCAATTTCGCTTTTAAGTCTTTCACGGTATTTAATTAATCTTGAATTTTCATCTTTTCCTGAAATCCGGAGATCGTTTTCACTGCACATCCATTTTTCCCGGCTTACCACTGCTGGTTGAACTTTAAAATATTTTCGCACATCAGCAAAGGCGCATTCCCGCCTGAAAATTAGACATTCCGCAACCGCGAGAATGAAATCCGCGATAGAATCCATGTTATGCTTTTTCTTTAAAAGTTTGTCAACAGCGCCGCTGGAAATTTTATAAACAGGCAAAAATGAACGCAATGTCATTATGTAGTCATAGACTAATTTCTCATTCTGAAGACTTTCCTTGTCGCCGGAAGGGACGCTTCTTTCAGGATTTTTTATTCCTGTCGTGAGTTCTCTTAATTTTGTTTCGACAGTGATAATAATTTTTTCTTTGCTGTCTCCGTCCAGATCCATGAATGAAATAAAATATTTTACATATTCCGCGAATTCACCCTGAAAATGTTCGTTTTTCATGTTCTGCGAATTCTCATAGCGTATTGACAACAGAGGAATTTCATTCATCCATAAATTTAAAAGACGCAGATAATTATAAACAACCGGCTCTTCAATGTCCGAATCGTTTAAGATAGCGTCCATGATAAACGGCATGCGTGATGATATTTTCTGCTGACTGTCAGCAATCAGCTTTACAGCTTTATATAAATCTTTCGAAGGAACAAGCCGTTTATAAAAAGAAAATCCCGGAAACTTGTCGCGCAGCAAAATTATTTTTTTCCTGAAAAGTCCTGAATTTCTATATTTCGCAAAAAGCATATCAATATAAATAGAATCGCGCAGCGGTGAAAACTCAGGTTCCAACGAAAGCGGAATCGTTTTTACAGGTAAAACATCACCGCGAAGTTTGGGTTTCGCGGGTTCAACTTCCACTTTGCGGCCGGCATCATCGCCTGAAACTTTTTTATCAGGGCAATTCTGAATGAGATCGATGACTGCGGCATATTTTTCTTCAGCCAGAAGAGTATCATTTTTTAAAAGAGAACGCACAATTTCCATTTTCGAAAAAGGT